>JADZAD010000149.1 GCA_020852775.1 Anaerolineae bacterium | reverse complement strand
GCCCCTTAATAATAAGGGCGAGAAGCGATACTACACCGAGAAGGGATACAGAGTTGAAGGACACGGATCTCATAGTGTTGTGCGTTTCCTCACAGACTTGGCGAGAATGTATCATAGTTCGCAGGGCGTGTCAACCCTGCCGCCGTCCTCTTTGAAGAAATCTTAACATGTACCGACCCTTTCTGAAGGACTACCACTTCTCCCAGTGGACGACCTCTTCAAAGGATCGGCGGCCTCCTTTGCGCGGTGGCCCGGCGGGTTCTTCCACCGGGTAGCCAAACGAGATGCACCACGGAACCGTCAGCCCGGCGGGCAGCCTCAGCACCTCAGCGGCGCGATCTGTCTGGTACAGGGTCGCCATCACAGAGCCTACTCCCTCGGAACGTGCGGCGACCATCATGTTCTGTGCGGCCCGTCCAAGGTCAAAGGGTACGGAGTCACGAGTGTATGGTACTTCCGTTACCAGTGCGACAGCCATTGCTGCCCGGGCGAGGTGGCCCGCGCCATCCCCCAGCACCGAGAGCGCCGTAAGCGTTTCGCGATTCCGGATGACGACAAAATGCCAGGGCTGTGTGTTCTTGGCGCTGCCGGAGCGCCGGCCCGCTTCCAGGATCAGGTGGATGACTTCATCCGGCAGCGGCGCCTCCTTGAAAAACCGCACGGATCGGGTAGTCCTGATCGTTTCGAAAACCGGATTGGACATGGGGTAACCTGCCTGAAATACAAGGGGATCATATTCTGGAGCATAGTACCCGCTCTGGTGGATGTCAATGAACAACCATGCTCCCGGCGTCTACCTGATTGCCCATCCCTTTGAATCGCGTACAATTAGGGTGCGCGTGTCAGTTGTCCAGAATGACTCTAATGCCCACAGGGGAGCTGATGGCACGTATCCTGGTCATCGACGATGACGAAAGCCTGCTCAAGATGATGAGCCTTATGCTGAACCGCGCGGGCCACGAGACGATCCTCGCGACGAGCGGACAGCAGGGCATTCAGATCGCACAGCGTGAAAGGCCCGATCTGGCTATAGTCGATGTCATGATGCCTGGCCTCAACGGATATGATGTCTGCCGGTATCTGCGCGAAGACCCTCAGACTATGGATATCCCCCTCCTCATCCTGACCGCGCTTGCTCAGACGGAGCAGCGGCACGAAGCCCAGCGCTCCGGCGCGGATGACTTTGTAACCAAGCCGATCACACGGGATGACCTGATCTATCACGTCACGACCCTGCTGCAGACGGGTGCGCGCAACGTGCCGGAACCGGAGGATGCCCTCCCGCCACCGCCATCTCATCAGCCCGACATCTACGCACAACCTGCTGCCCCGGATATGCCACAGCCGTTCGACCACCTGCTGCCGATCGTCGCGGTCATGGGGCTGGGCGCGGGCGTCGGTGCGACCACGGTCGCCGTAAATCTCAGCCTGGGCCTGCTCAGTCTGGGACGTTCCTGTATCGTGGAGTTGAGTGGTATCGGGGCACAGGCGACCGCGCATCTGCGCGTCACACCACGCGCAACATGGCAGCAGATCGCCAACATCCCTAGCGGGAGCAGCAAACGCCAGATCGGTGAGGCACTCACCATTGGCCATAGTTCAGGCGTAGCACTGATGGCAGCGCCACACAACAGCGGCCCCGGCTTCAGTCCGGAATCCCTCACCTATACGTTGAATGTGCTGTGTGAGGGCTTCAAGCGCGTCGTGCTTGACCTGCCTAGCCTGCTTACCCCGGCTACCATCGCCTCACTCAAGTCCGCACGCAACGTCGTACTGGTGCTGGGCGATAACCCCTCAGCGCTTGGCGTAGCGCGGGAGATGTCGGAGACGATCCAGATGCTGGGCCCACAGGGGCAGCTTCACATTGTGATGAATCGGACGCGCCCTCACGGCGTGGCGTATGAAGATGCGGTGCATGCGCTTAATTACCCGATATCGCTGGATATCCCCTACGAGGCGATGCAGATCCGTGCACTGCAGATGGGTGTTCCCCTGGTAATGTCGCAGCCCGGCTCGCTGTTTGCGCGCACGATCACCTATCTCGCGCGGCAGTTGTAGCTGGCTGGTCAGGTGGGCAGCTCGCGGCGCAGCCGATCGAGAAAGTCCGCCGAGCGCAGGCGGCGTTCGAGGAAGTGTGTCAGGATAGCGTACATCAGCCGCTCACATTCCCGCTGTACGGTATCGCTCAGTTCCAGTTTTTCCACCGCTTCAAACGGGCTGCGCTGCAGATAACGCAGCACCTTGAGCACCCCCAGCGGAAGAAACTGCGCGCGTGGGTAGTGCTGCCCGCAGGATGGACATACGACCCCGCCATCCATCACACTGTAGAACTGGTCTTCCGCCTGAATCAATGTGCCACAGAGCACACACTCGTTGAGTTGTGGACGATACCCGGCAAGATCAAGCAGGTGCAGTTCGTAGTAGCGGGCTGTGCGGCGGGGGTTGGTGGTCTCACTGATCCAGCGCAGCCCTTCGACGAGCAGGTGATACAGCGAGCGGTTTTCGTCCTCGTCCTCGGTGAACGCGTCGAGTAGTTCCACAAAGTGCCCGGCATACGTCCCCAGCACCAGGTTCTGCCGGATTGGCAGATAGGCATCCAGCGTATCGACCTGCGAGATCACGTCAAGCGTGCTGCCTGCTGAGAGCAGTACATCGACCCGTGTGAATAGCTCAACATGTCCCGCCTTCCGGCTATGCGGCTTACGCGCCCCCCTGGCGATCACCCGCCGCTTACCATAGTCCTGCGTGTAGAGCGTGACGATACGGTCGGCTTCACCCAGATCATGACGGCGCAGTACGACGCCTTCCGTCCGGTAAATACGGTCATGGGCAGGCATGCCGCCGTGCCTCAGCCCTGCAGGTCGGCAGGCGAGAAGTTGTGAGGCAGAAGGTCAGAAACACGGTATTCCGCCACGATTCGGGCTTCATCCGCGAGGATCACCAGCATATCCGGGGCGAACTCAGCCATCATCTGGCGGCATACGCCGCAGGGTGTCCCACCGTTCTCCGTCACGATCGCTATTGCCACAAAATGCCGATGGCCTTCAGAAACTGCCTTGGGGATCGCAACGCGTTCTCCGCACAGCGTGACCCCATAAGAGGCGTTCTCGATGTTACATCCGGTGAAGATACTCCCATCCGCCGTCAGGACCGCCGCACCAACCTTGTAATGCGAGTAAGGTACATACGCGTGCTCACGGGCAGAGCGAGCCGCCGCAACAAGCGTATTCCGATCAATTGGAGGAGTCGAGGCCATTGATCTTCGTTCCTTTCGGGGGTGTGCTGTCCGCATCCGGAGCAGCCAGCCGTTTGATTCGCACCTTGCGGATACGGCGATCCACCACGCTCATGACCTGGATTGACAGGCGGCCTGTTTCGATGGCTTCACCCTGCTCGGGCACTTTTCCCATTTCCCACAGGATCAGACCGCCGAGGGTATCTTCGCCATGTTCCTCCGGCAGATCAACAGCCAGCAGGCGTTGCAGATCGTCGAGGTTCATCATGCCATCGACCATGAACTCGTTGTCACCAATCTGCTCGAAGAGAGTCTCTTCCGGTTCGTCGTATTCATCGAGGATCTCCCCAACGATTTCCTCAACGATATCCTCAATGGTGACCAGCCCGGCGGTCCCGCCGTATTCGTCAATCACGATAGCCATGTGCACCTTGGCCGACTGGAGCTCGCGCAGCAGATCGGAAACACGCTTGGTCTCCGGCACGAACCGGGCAGGCCGCACCACTGCGGTGAGGTTGTTCACGTCGTCGGCCCTGTGCCACAGTTCGATCAGGTCCTTCGCATAGAGCAGCCCGATGATGTGATCCAACGAATCGTCATAGACCGGGATCCGGGAGTGCCCGGCGTCAATGATCACCTGGCGGGCTTCCCGCAGCGGGGTATCCACATCCAGCGCCACCATATCAATCCGGGGAATCATGATCTCGCGGACGAGTGTTTCGTCAAGCTGGAAGATCGAGTAAATCATCTCCTTCTCTTCCGCTTCGATCGAGCCGACCTCCTGCCCGGCATCAATCATCGTCATGATCTCTTCTTCAGTGACAGCGCCCGCCTCCGCTTCGCCGCCAAACGGACGCGCCAGCACCTGCCTCAACCCGGCCATCAATACCACCAGCGGAGACGACAGCGTCAGGAGCACCTGTGCCGGGCGGGCCAGCATAATCGCCCAGCGGTTGGCGTCTTTCTGGACGATCATTGTGGGGATCAGCGACGTGATGGCAAAGACGATAAGCGCCGCCAGCGGGATCACGACGAGATAACCGACCAGCAACCCTACCAGTGGTAGCAGGCCGAGCGACACGATCCACGCGGTAAAAGGTGGAAGCAGCAGCGCTGCGATCAGCACCGCGATCAGGAACACAATCAGCGTATGTGCCAGTTGATAGCTGCTCAACACCCGCATTGAGTCTTCTGCAAGCCGGGCCGCCAGCCCGGCCTGTGCGTTGCCCTCTTCGGCCAGGTCACGTAGTTCGGTGCGCCGCGCACTGGTCAGCGCAG
>JADZAD010000148.1 GCA_020852775.1 Anaerolineae bacterium | reverse complement strand
GTCGTATGCACCCTCTCCGATTCCGGCAATCACCATACCCAGCGCCGCGTCAGGCGGTTCACCGGCGGCACGCAGCACCGTAACACCGGGGAATGGGGTGGAAAAGGCTTCCAGCGGTGCGCCGGTCAGCGCGAGCGGACGCGCCGGGTTATAGAGATAGATCAGCACAGCCTCGTCGCCGCTTGCAGAGAGCCGCTGCCGGATGCCCTCTTCGCTAAGTGCCCCCAGAGCGGTCAGTGCTTCCAGGTCGAGCGCCCCGGAGGCAGTCGCCAGGTTGAATCCGCGCCCCGTCTCCGGGGGAAGAATCAGGCGCCTGACGGTAGCATCGCCATCAAGCGGCGCAGCCACAGGAAGATGTGTGCCGGTCGGATCTTCGGCGTAGAACATGCGCTGGGCGCCGTCCACCGCCACACTGACGCGCACACCGGGCTGGCGCTCCCCGGTCAACCCGGAAATCACGGTAAACTCCACCACACCCGCGGCGCTCTCAACACGGGCACGCCCTTCAAGGTCGCTGGTGGCGCTGTCGATCTGCGCTGGCTGGCGTGTACCACCGCACCCAGCCAGCAGGAAAACCGCCAGCAACCCGGCCAGCGCCATCCGCAACCAGCAGGCCGGGGTATCGATAGCTTTGTCCGTAGGAATCCTGCTCATGGGGCCGAGTATATCCCGCCGTTCTCAGGCCTATCAACCTGCCGGACAGACGCACAAGCGGGCGGGATGGGGTGCTCAGGCTTGCGTGGAGCCAGCCGGGCCGGGAGGTGGATCGGTTGCGGGGGGCGTGGGCGGGGCGCTCGCCGCGGCGCTCTCATCCGGGAGGTCCGGTACAAACAAACGAGTCTCGATGAGATGTGCGGGCTTCTCCGCCGGCGGGCGAACCTCTGCCGGAGGCGGGTTTTCCATTGGCGGTTTATCCTCCGCCGGAGGCGGGACAGCCGCAGAGGAGGCAAGTACGGTTGGCTGTACCGTGGCGGGGTGCACGTCCGCAGCATGCGCGGGGCCGTTCACCGGGGTGGCCACCTCCTCAGCAGGGGCGTGCTTTGAGGCATCCACCAGGGCATTCCTTCGGGTAATTGCATCTCGGAGCAGCCGGTTAAACTCAAACAGAGCGGGGAGTGGTTTCCGCAGCACCAGGTCGGCCTGTGTCCGCTCCATCAGGTCAGCCTCTTCACGCGGGTTGAGCACAAAGGCAGTCATCATCACAATCGCCATCCGCTCCAGCTTCGGCGTCTGGCGGATCATCCGGGCGATCTCATCTCCCTGCGGCCCCGGCATGCGGATATCCAGCAGCGCCAGTTCAGGGATTTCACCGTGATAGGCCCCGCTGTTCAGCAGTTCCAGCCAGCCCGCTGCCGCGAAGCCGTCAGCCAGTTCAATTGGCTCGACCTCCCAGATCTGGCACATCGCGGCCACAAGCTGGCGCAGGACAGTATCGTCTTCCAGGATGATCCAGCGAGGCATAGACACCTCCATCCACAACACTGACAGAATGGTACATCCGGTCAGGTATTTACGCGAAACCGCCTGTGCGCTGTGGATCGCTACGGACGGGGGCGCAGCATGACCACACCCACCCCGAGGAGCACAACCCCGGCCACTGCCAGCAGCACCACGACCAGGGTCAGCGTGTCACGCGGGCTGGAAATCCCGGCTTCCGGCGGGCCGAATTCAGAAGGCGGCAGCGTAGGCGTTGCGGCCTGAACGGACACAGGGGTTGGAGTTACGGCCGGGTGGACTGTCTCCGTTGGCGGCGGGGTGGCAGTCGGGTCACCGGGCCGGATCAGCAGGCGCTGATCCGGGTAGATCAGTGAGGTATCGTTGAGATTGTTCAGGGCGAGCAGGGTATTCAGGTCAAGGCCGTAGGCCAGCGCGATCCCGCCCAGCGTCTGGCCGGACTGTACAGTATGGTAGATTGGGCCGGTCGGCTGGGGAGTTGCCCGGATAGGAGCAGGCACGATGATCAGCTCGTCTCCGGGGTTGATGATTGAATCCTCATCAAGGCGGTTGAGCGCCAGGATCTCAGAGACAGCAGTATCGTAGGCCTCAGCGATGTTCCAGACCGCCTGCCCTTCCTGTACCACGTGTATCACCGCGCCATCCTCACGCGGCTCCGCGACCTCGACCGGGACGATTGTATAGGAGGGCCGGGTCGGCAGTGCGGCACTCCCACTGCTCGATGCCGGGGGGGCGCTGGATGGTGGGGCAGCGCCTGTGCGCCCGAACATCAGGGTGAAGAAACCACCGTTCTGGTTGTAGACCACCCCGATGCCGATGTCCGTGTAGTTGGTTGAAGTCATCCCCTGGAAGTGGATTGGGCTGTTTGACCACCACTGGAAGGCCGAGCTCGCCGTACCGTTTGTGCCGTAGTAGATGTTTTCAGAAACGCGCACGCTGTTGCCGCCCCCGTATCCGGCAGCCAGCGCCCGGTCAGTGGGCGACGAGCCGCCTCGCCCGGTATGGCTGTGCGTTCCGACCGAGGCTGCCCACTCGGTGTGGGCCTGTGCCGCTGATGCCAGCACCGGGTCAAACCGATAGGCCGCAAGTCCGTACTGTGCGCGCAGATTGTTGATCATCTGCAGCAGGGTATCGACATCTCCAGACTGCGCGGAAGCTGGCTGCGGTACGGCGAAAAGCGACAGGAGTCCCAGCGCGACCACCAGCAGAATGCCGTAACGAAACGTTTGAGAATGTGAGATCATATGGTGCATTGTACCGCGCATTGTCAGCGCGAATACAGCGACAGACAGGCGATCAGGTGACGCCACTCCGCCCGATAGCTTCCTGAACACGTATCGTATATGATGAGATCAATCACCCGACTCAGGGCCACTGCACCCGGAAAGGGCTCAAAAGATGCCTGTCGAAATCGTTCCCTTTCAGCAAAGCCACATCGAAGAGGCAGGCACTCTGCTTGCTCACCGCCATCAGCATGCCCGTATGACCTTCCCTGAGCTCCCGCAGCGGTTCGCCGATGCACAGGTTGCAGGGCGGGCGATTGCGGCGACCCTCCGGCGTGAAGGCGCAGGCGGCGCGGCTGCGATCCGAGGCGGACGGCTGTGCGGGTATCTGATCGGCGACCTGCAGTTCGAGGGCGTGTGGGGGCGGTCCGCGTGGGTGCGCAGCGCCGGGATGGCGCTGGCCCCGGCAGAGAGCACCGATCTGCTCCATGATCTGTACGCGTTTCTCGGCGAAGAATGGGTCACCGTCTATGGCTGCTGCACACACTTCGTCCTGGCCCCGATCGCCAATCCCGAACTGGTAGAGGCGTGGTTCCTGCTGGGTTTCGGTGTGGAACAGGTGCATGCGCTGCTGCCGCTGGAGCCGGATGCTCTGCCGTCCCTGCCTGACCTGCCGGGCGTTGAGATACGACAGGCGGAACCGGAGGATGGGGAACGGCTTGCGAGTATGTCAGACGTGATCTGGCGGCACCAGGTCAGCGCACCGGTGTGGGGCATCATGCTACCGGAACGTGTTGAGCAGACACGGGAGGGTTGGCGCGGCCTCGTCCGGGAAGAAGACGCGGTCGTGTTCGTCGCCATCAGCGAGGGTGACCTGATCGCTGCGCAGGCCTACTATCCGGCGGAGCCATCTGAAGACAACCTCGTCATCCCGGACCACTGTATCCACTTCTCCGTCGGCGGCACACGGACCGAAGCCCGCGGGCGTGGCATCCAGCAGGCGCTTAGCGCCACCGCACTCCACTGGATGCGCAGGCATGGCTACCGGGTCTGCGAAACCGACTGGCGCAGTGCGAACCGCTCGGCACGCACGGCATGGGCACGCCATGGCTACCGGCCGGTGCTGTACCGCATGGCGCGGCGCATCGATCCACGCATCACCTGGGCCCGCGGGCTGTAGCCCTCTCCCTCGCCCTGTCTGCAACCGCTGGACGGCGTAATTCGATACAATCAAGCGCAGTGCAGCGTAATGAACAGGAACAGATATGCCTGACAACCCTTCAGGATGGAACACGAACATCCCCCTTCCGCCTACACCTGACGGAGACACCCCGGTATCATTTCCCAACCGCTGGGACGTGATCCGTGCCTCCGCCGCCGAGGTAATGGCGATTGACGACATCACCCACTCGGACGGTGCCAGGCCGATGCGAATCCGGGGCCGCCTGATGCTCTCCGCTGAGGCCGCCTTCCTGAAGATGCGCCCGGCTTTTGAGTCAGTAGGGCACACACCGCACCTCAAACGCGAAGGCGCTCAGGATGTGGTCTACGCGCTGCCAGCCGTATTCGGCAAGGCACGGACAGGTATTCCCTGGCTGAATATCGCCCTGCTGGCGCTTACGCTGGTCAGCGTCTTTATCGTCGGGGTCGGCCAGCATGATCAGCTCTACCTGCCGCCGCTGATGGTACTGACCGCGCAGATCACCGGCAGTACCGCTGCCGTACCCTATCCGGAATTGATGCCCACACCGGAAGTCTGGCGGGCGGCCCTCGGCACGGGGGTGCTCTACACGCTGGCTCTGCTCGGTATCCTCGGCACGCACGAGATGGGGCATTACCTGATGTCCCGGCGGCACGGCATCAGCGCAACTCTGCCGTTCTTCATTCCCTTCCCGAACCTGCTGGGGACGCTCGGCGCGGTGATCGCCATGCGCGAACCAACCCCTAACCGCAAGGTGCAGTTCGACATCGGCGTGGCAGGGCCGCTGGCCGGGCTGTTTGTCGCCATCCCGGTGCTGCTGATCGGGCTTTTGCTCTCGCAGGTCGGCACGGTCGATCAGTTCATCGCTAACCTTCCTGAAGCCCTGCGCGGCCAGACGAGCATCATGAGCGAAGGCAACTCGCTGGCGTATCTCGCCGCCAAGTTTGTCGTCTTCGGGCGCATCCTGCCTGCCGGTGGCGAGGACGTATGGATCCACCCCGTGGCGTTCGCGGGCTGGGCGGGGCTGCTCGTCACCGCGCTGAACCTCCTCCCGGTCGGCCAGTTGGATGGCGGCCATGTGGTCTACGGCCTTTTCGGTGAGAAGGCCAGGCGCTTCCGCACCCCGGTTATCGTCGTGCTGGTGATCCTCACAGTCGTCGGCTGGTTTCAGGACTTCGTCGCTGCCCTGCGCCCGGAGCAGATCGCGGCAATGGGCGAACGGGTCTTCTCGGTATTGCACGCCATCGCTGCCCTGCCGATCCCCGGCTGGCAGTGGTGGGGCATGTGGGTGTTCATCCTGCTGGTGCTGATGCGGAACCACGCCCCGGTGCTGGACGAGATCACCGAGCTTGACCCGAAGCGCCGCGCACTGGGCATCGCCATGCTGGTGGTCTTTATCCTGATCTTCACCCCGCGCCCGCTGGTGATCACTCCGCTTGGGGGATAGGCGCGTGACAACCGTGCGGTTCCGCATCCTTCCGGCTGCGAGACTGAGCGCACCGGAGCGTTCCGCCGTGCTGGGGTTGTGCTCCGCCGCTTACGAAGTCGATTTTGCCCCGCTCATGGAGGCTTTCCATGAGCCGGTGCACCTGCTGGCGTACGATAGCGGGGTACTTGTCAGCCACGCGCTGTGGGTGACACGCTGGCTCCAGCCGGGCGGGCTGCCCCCACTGCGTACCGCCTTCGTCGAGGCGGTTGCCACCGCCCCGATGCGGCAGGGTGAAGGTATCGGCACGGCGCTGATGCGTGAAGTCAACCATGCTATCGCAACTTACGACCTTGGTGGGCTCTGCCCGGCACAACCCGGACTGTACGAACGAGCCGGATGGGAGCACTGGCAGGGGCCGCTTTCGATCCGTCTGCCCGCTGGCGGGCTGCTCCCTACCCCGCAGGAGCAGATCATGATCCTGCGCCTTCCCGCCACACCTTTGCTTGATCCGCGCTGGCCTCTCTCCGCTGAATGGCGGGTAGGCGAACTCTGGTAGCGTTATGCACTGTCACCTGTAGAGTGCTAGAATGCCTTCATACAGTCATCGCCAGCACATGGGGAACGGCTATGAGCAGTCAGGTTGTGGGTGGATTCCAGATTGTCGAGCAGATCGGGAAGGGTGGCATGGCCATTGTCTACAAGGCCTATGACCCCAGCGTGGATCGCTTTGTGGCACTCAAGATGCTCGGCCAGCAGTATTCCACCGACTCCGAGTTCCGCGCCCGGTTTAACATCGAAGCCCGTGCCATCGCCATGTTGGAACATATCCACATCCTGCCTATCCATGCGTATGGCGAACAGGACGGCAATCTGTACCTTGTGATGCGTTACATGCCACACGGCTCATTGGCTGACCGGATGGCAAGCCACCCGCAGATGCCACTCCCGGACGTGCTGCACTATGCCCGGCAGATCGCCGCGGCGCTCGACTATGCCCACTCCCGCGGTGTCCTGCACCGCGACCTCAAACCAGAGAATATCCTGCTGGATGCAGGCAATAACTGCTACCTTGCGGATTTCGGCCTCGCGCAGTTGATGTCCACCAATTTGCGTATCACCGGGAACTATATCGTCGGAACTCCGGTCTACATGAGCCCGGAGCAGTGCATGGGCGTCCGGGAACTGGGGCCAGGAGTCGATCAGTATGCGCTGGGCGTACTGATGTTCGAGATGATTACCGGGCATATCCCGTTCGACCATGAGAACGTGCTGGCACTGATCCAGATGCATGTGCGAGACGTGCCACCTCCTCTGCGCCAGTTCCGCCCTGACGTACCTGACCCTGCAGAGGCAGCGGTGCTGCAGGCGCTCACCAAACGCCCTGAAGAGCGCCACGCCTCCTGTTCGGCGCTGGTAGACGCCTTCGAGCAGGGCATTTCGCCCAGGGGGCTGTCACGCCTGTCCAGCGGCAACGTGCCACAGAAACTACGTTCACGTATCGAGAACGCACTCAGCCAGGTGCAGTTCGAGGACGATGACCCGCCGCCCAGAGACAGGGCCTAGGGCCGGAACGCCGGCCTGCCGGCAAGACCATGAGCTGGAGGGGCCCACGCTATGCCACAGACACCACCCGTCTATCAGTCGATCTATAACAGTTCGTATGCGCTGTTGATCGGGATCAACGCCTATGCTGATCCCCGCTTCGTCCCGCTGGGTGAAGCGGAGCACGACGCGAACGCGCTCGCCGGGGCTCTGCGGGATACACACGGCTTTCAGGCAGAGACTATCCTGGGGGCCAGTGCAACCAAGAGCGCCATTCTGCAGGCCCTCTACCACCTGCGTGATACCACGCCTGACGACCGGGTGCTGATCTACTTCGCCTGTCATGGTTATACGCTCACCGATCGCTTCGGTTCCGAATCGGGCTATCTCGCCACCGCTGATACCATCCCGGAACAGGACTTCACCGCCCTGCACCTGGAAGAGATCGTCGGATTACGACGGCATGCTCAGGCCAAGCACATCGCCTTCATTTTTGATGCCTGCTTCAGCGGGCAGGCGCTCGGCTTGACCCGCGCCACCAGTGCAACCGCGAGCAAATACCTCGAACGCCGTGCGTATCAGGTGCTCAGTGCCGGGGCCGGAGACCAGACAGTCTCCGACTTCAATTCGATGACCGACGTCATGGTCGCCGCCCTGACGAACCCTGCGCTGGCCCGCGACGGCATCCTGACCATGAGCAACCTTGGCCTGCACGTCCAGCAAACGATGGCCTCAGACAGCGGGCAGACGCAGATCCCCCAGTTCGGACACCTGCGCGGCAGCCAGGGTGGTGAATTCGTCTTCTATCAGGCGACCGGGCCACACCTGCCTGACGACATCGAGATGGCGTTGCAGTCGGGTAATCCACATGTGCGCTGGGGGGCCGTCTCAGCACTCGTCGATCTGGTCGATGATGAAGTCCCGGTCCTCGAAGAAGCCGTCAGCAAGCTCGCGTTTGCCCGTTTGAACCAGATTGCTGGCAAAGACTCGGATGAGCGGGTTGCGGCGGTGGCCCGCAGTTTTCTGGAGATCAACCAGGTGCGGGCGCAGCAGTCCGAGGGCAGCCTCGACGGGCAGGAGGCGAGCGCCCGTCTGGAAGACCTGCACAGCCAGAAAGCGGAGGCGGAACATCGTCTCAAGAGCACCATGGACGCGGATGTTGCCGCCTTGATCGATCCATCCGTGGTGGCTGAATACAAGAACCGGCACCGGGTCAGCGGCGTCATTCCGCTCGAATCAACCAGCGCCCCTGCGGAGGAAATCGACGCCAGGGTGTTCGTCGATCCGGCAGCCCTGCGCGCACAGAAGGCCCGTCACGGCCAGCCCGCCCCCACCGATACCAGCGTTGCAGACCTGCCTGTTGACGCCTTTGTGAATCGTGCAGCGCTGCAGAAGTTCAAGTCAGTACGAATCGCCCGGCAGCAGGTAATGGACGTGGATCAGGACGCTCCGGTCGAGCAGACAGCAGAGCAACCCGTAAGCACCGCTGCGGAGGCCCCGCCCCCCCCGGACATGTCGTGGCTCAAGGAGACGCGCCGCGGTTCCGGAGACAGCTTCCCGGCAATCGAGGACGTTGTCAGGCAGGAAAGCGCGCCTACCACAGAACACCACAGGGCCGGGCAAGCCCCTGCGAAGGGACCACTTGCAGCACTGCCACTTCCACTGCTTGTCGGTGGCGCGCTGGCGGTGCTGGCGGTGATCGCTGGCCTGATCGCTGCGATCGCACTCCTGAGCGGGCCGCGCCAGCAGGCGGCGCTCACCGAGGCCAGCGCCATCCCGGCAGAGGTTCAGCAGCCGACCGTACCTGTCGAGGCTGCCGGGCTGCCCACCGTACCTCCGACAGAAGTTCCGGTAACCGAGACGGCCACTACCGCACCGGCCACCAGCACACCACCCTCTGCTGCGGTGGGCGCACCGGCCGGGTTGATCCTGCGTGACACGTTCGATGATCCTGCATTCCGGGATACGTTCAATCCAGCGTTGTGGGAGATGCTCCCGTATGAGGCCGACCGGGTCCTTCAGGAGGATGGAGCACTCTCGTTCTGGCTGGATCAGGGCATCGAAGGAGACGAGATCGCCCTTTACAGCACCGCCCCGGCGGCACTTCCCGCAGGCTATACCCTCTATGCGACGGCCCGCATACGCCTGACATCAGACACCGAAACGGCGGAAGGCGGCTACGGGGAGACCAAGCTCACCCTGCTGACCCCGCTCAGCGACGGCAGGACACTGGCTTACAGTTGTATCGCCGGACGGCAGGGCCCGGCGTTCGTGGTCTGCACTGTTGCCACGTGGGATACGCTTCGGCAGGTCTTCACCACGGTCTACAATGCCGGTTACACCCGCGTGAACCTCGATAACTGGCATACTTTCCGAATCGAGGTGGATGACCTGAACCGGGTGACCTTCAGCGTCGACGGGCAGGTCATCGCCGGCGAATACCGTGCTCCGGACGCAGCCTTAATCACGGGCGACGGGTATCGGCTGGGGTTGTTTGCCTACAGCGAGACAGGTGAGATGCTGGTCGGACAGTTCGACAATGTCGAGTGGGGGCGCGCGGCCAATCTGCAGTAGGCTGCAGAGCGTCACCCGGCCTCGGCGCGGCGCCGGGCCGCTACCGACAGCATCGTCACGCCGATGACGCCTGATGCCAGTGACGCGAAAACGATGCCAAGCTTGGAGGCCGTCAGCAGCGGTGAGGCGGGAAAAGCCAGCGTGGCAATGAAGATCGCCACGGTGAAGCCAATCCCACCCAGGCAGGAAGCCCCGGCCAGGTGATGCCATGTAACACCGGGAGGTTTCCGTGCCAGGCGGAGCCGAATCGCCAGCCAACTGAACAACATGATCCCGACCGGCTTTCCGATAGTCAGGCCAAGGATGATCCCGAGTGCAACCGGTGAGGTGAGCACACCGCCAATAACTCCCTCGACGCGAAACCCGGCGTTCGCCAGTGCAAAGAGCGGCAGGATGAGATAGGTTGTCACCGGGTGAAGCGAAAGCTCCAGCCGTTGGAGCGGGGCCTGCATATGTCGCGCCGCTTTCTGAAGTGCCTGTGCGATAATCTGCTGCTGATCGTTTGCCAGTACATGCTGGTCCGGCACATCAATCTGCTCAATCTCGTCAAGCATCTGCCTGCCCCGCGCAACGACCTCCAGCGGACGGTAGCGTGAACGGGCCGGGATGGCAAACGCGACAATCACCCCCGCGATAGACGGGTGGATGCCCGCCGTCAGAAACGCATACCAGAGAACAATTGCGGGGGTGACGTAGATCAGAGGCGAGCGCACTCTGAGCAGCGGCAGCACGAAAAGCAGCAGCGTGAGCAGCGCAGACAGGCCCAGCCAGCCCCAGTGGATATTCCCGGAGTAGAAGATTGCGATCACGATGATCGCACCAATGTCATCAACAATAGCGAGCGAGAGCAGAAAAACGCGCACCCCCGGCGGGATCCGCCGACCGAGCAGAGCCAGCGCCCCCAGTGTGAAGGCGATGTCAGTCGCCATCGGAATACCCCAGCCATGGCTGCTCGGGCTGCCAGCATTAAATACGCTGTAGATCAACGCGGGCACGACCATCCCACCGAGCGCCGCCACGATGGGCAGGATCGCCTGACGCGGGCGCGATAGTTCCCCCACGATGATCTCACGCTTGATCTCGAGGCCGGCGATGAGGAAGAAGAGCGCCATCAGTGCGTCGTTGACAATCGCGTGCAGGCTGAGCCGGAGCAGGAAACCATCCAATCCGAGGACGAACTCCTTCTCCCAGAATTCGAAGTAAAACTCAGACAACTGCGAGTTCGCCAGCACCATAGCGAGCACCGCTGCGGCCAGCATGATGACACTGCCTGCGATCTCCGTGCCACTGAACTCCGCGATACCATCGCGCAGCGGGCGCAGCGGGATCGAAAAGACCCCGGTTTCGCTCTTCAGGGTCTCCCGCTGGAGCATTTCAGGCGGGTTTGTCATCAGCCAGCGTGATCTCTTCTGTTGAATGCGGGCGCACGTAGCCGAGTGAAACGGCGTGCTCCTCGACAATCGTGTAGGGTACGCTCTGGATAAACCAGTTCAACACCAGCGCCAGTACCGCGAAGTCATCAATCAGGCCTAGCGGCCCTCCCATCAATTCCGGAAACAGGTCGATGGGAAGCAACACGTAGGCCACACCCAGCAGCGGGATGATCTTGGTAGTGCGGTTGACACGCCGATCACGTATCAGGTGGTAAGCGAGCACCCCTTGCCTGTAGATGCTGACCAGGAATTCAACCCGCTGCAACAGCGGATTGGAGATCCCCATTTCTGTCAGGTTGATGCGCCCGTGCGGGACAATCTGGTTGTTTGCCATCGTCACCCTCCTCTGCCTGTAGTGAGCCTTATTGTAGTGTTTTTGCCGTTTACTGTGAAACCGGTGTACTTCTCTCTACCCGACCTCGCGCACGATCACAGTGAACAGGATTGAGCCGGGGGCCGCACCGGGGTTCATCTGCGGATCGCGTGGGCGCAGGGTACGGATCGCCTCCATGCCAGAGGTCACATCACCGAAGATGGTGAACGCCCCATTCAGATTGGGGGTCGGCCCGTAGGTGATGAAGAACTGGCTCCCGGCGGAGTTCGGAGCGTCGGTGTGCGCCATCGAGAGCAGGCCTTCGCGGTCGAAGGACAGGTCGCTGAGCAGGTACTCATCGTTGATCGTGTAGCCCGGCCCTCCCGTCCCGGTGCCGGTAGGAT
>JADZAD010000147.1 GCA_020852775.1 Anaerolineae bacterium | reverse complement strand
TATCCGGAGTTGATCGACCGCCTGATCCAGTATGCCCTCGAACGCCACGCCGAGAAGCGGCGCAACAAGACATCCTATGAGGCCGGATAGCGATCCGCCTGCCCACAGAAAACGAGCGGAGCGACAGCCACCCGCTGTTCGTCCGGCTCAGCGCAATCGCCAGGGCGGGGCCGGCGGGCCCCTGGGGCGTCGCGCGCGCCTGCTGCGCCTGCCGGAGCGCCAACCGCAAGGACAGGACAACCAGCCGAAAGGGCAGAGGCTGAAGCAGCTCCCGCAGGATCGCCAGGCGCGGCGGATCAACTGGCGCTACGTCAGCGGCAGCAACCTGGTGGCTGTTGTCGTGCTGTTGGTCATCGTCTTTGTCAGCCCGATCTTCTATGTGACGCGCATCGAAGTTGGTGGCCTGCGCTACGTCCCCCCGGACGAGGTGTTTCGCCTGAGTGAAGCGGCTAACACGCATATTCTGTGGGTTAACCCGCAGGGCGTGAAGGCGCGTATCGAGGAATCGCCGAGTTTTGACTCCGTAGATGTCTATGTGCGCTGGCCCGCGCGCCTCCAGGTCGTTGTACGCGAGCGTGAGCCCGCGCTGATCTGGGAGCAGGGGGGGAACCGCTACTGGGTAGACGTCCGCGGCCATCTGATGCCGGCACGCCGTGATCTGCCGGGGCTGGTGCGGGTGATCAATGAGGAAGACTCAATTCCGTTCTACTGCCCCGGCCCATCCTGCCCGGAAGGCGAGGACGAGGTCACGCTCGACCCGGCGCTTGTGAGTGGCAGCCAGCAGTTGAAGACCCTACGTGGCAACATAGACGTGCTATACTATAGTCTGACTCGCGGCTTGAGCTATCAGGATGGGCGAGGCTGGCGCGGCTATTTCGGCACCGGCACGACCATGGACTGGAAGCTCACGCTGTATGAGGCTATCGTCGCGGATCTCGCCGCAAGAGGCCTGACGCCGACTGTAGTTGATGTCAGCAACCCGGATGCACCCTATTACCGCGTAACGGAGTAGCGCCTGCTGAGAGTGGCGCTCTGACCCAAATTGCATAACCCGGCTGCCTGTGCCCGGTAACCACCGGTACGAGACAGGCGTCCGGACCCTGTGAACCTGGAAGGCCCGTGTGACAGACCAGCGTATTCTAGTGGCTCTTGATGTTGGCACGACCAAGACGTGCATGCTCGTTGGTGAGGTAGGTGAGCGTGGCAAAGTCCGGATTCTGGGCTATGGCATCGAATCCTCGACCGGGATGAACAAGGGTACGGTTATCGACGTCAACATGGCGACTGAAGCGATCTTGTCCGCCAAGCGCCAGGCTGAACGCACCTCCGGGTTTGAGATCGGGCGCACATACGTCAGCGTCGCGGGCAAGCACATCACCTCGATCAACAGCAAGGGGGTCACTGGCCTGAACCCCGGCAAAGGGGTGATCACCCGGGAGGACGTTGACCGGGCGCTGCAGGCGGCGCGGGCGGTGGCGATGCCACACAACCGTGAAATCCTGCATGTCATTCCGCGGACGTTCATGGTTGATGGGCAGGAGGGGATCCGCAATCCGCTGGGGCTGCATGCTTATCGCCTGGAGGTCGAGGCACACATTATCACTGCCGCTTCCTCCGCGCTGCGCAACCTGGAGAAGGCTGTCAACGATGCCGGGCTGGCCGTGGATCGCTTCGTACTGAATCCGCTCGCATCCGCTGAAGCCGTCCTGACGGATGCCGAGCGCGAATCCGGGGTTGTGCTGATCGATATTGGCGGGGGTACCACTGACATCTCCGTTTATATCGAAGGGACAGTCTGGCACTCTGCGGTGATTGAGGTGGGTGGAAGCCATATCACCAACGATATTGCCATGGTGCTGCACCTGCCAGTAGACGAGGCAGAGCGCGTCAAGGTTATGGAAGGGAACGTTGATCCGGAGACGGTCGCCCCGGATGCGATAGTCACGGTGCAGCCCTTTGGTGAAGAGATGTCCACCCAGATTCTGCGCTACGATCTCGCTCAAATCATCGAGGCGCGTGTTGATGAGATCTTCACGCTGGTGATGCAGGACCTGAAACGATCGGGTTATGACGGGCTGCTGCCTGCGGGCGTAGTCCTCACGGGTGGGGCGGCTGGCCTGAAGCACATCCGCAACAGCGCGACGCGCATCATGAACCTGCCGGTGCGGGTCGCCCAGCCGGACGATGTTGGTGGCCTGGCGGATAAGATCAAGAGCCCGGCCTTCTCCACGGCGATCGGCCTGTTGCGCTTCGCATATCGAATGGATGCGGGCAGCGCCGGCCCGGGCGGTGATGTACCACACTCGAAAACACCGCGAGGTGAAGGCGTCGGGATCGGCAAGGCTATCAGCAACTTCCTGGAACGGCTGCTGCCGGACTAAGCAGAGTGGTGCAGCGGTGCAGCCAGTTGCGCGAAAAGGAAGTTCGGTAATAATAGGGGCTATGTGATGCCGGATAGTGCAGCCGGAGCCAGCAAAATGACAGAGCCACATCGGGGCGGACAGTTCGAGCGAGGCGGGCGAGGGGGATTCCCCGTTCGCGGTACTGACCAGGGGAAGCGGAATATGGTACAGGAAAACAGAGCACAGCACACCGAAGACGCAGCGGACCAGGGGCTGCCATCGCAGCGTTCCAGTTCATACGCGCAGATCAAGGTGATCGGGATCGGTGGCGGCGGCAGCAATGCTGTCAACCGCATGATCCAGGAAGGCATGCAGGGGATCGAGTTCATCGTCGTCAACACAGACGCGCAGGCGCTGGATACCTCGCTCTCGGCTAACCGGGTGCAGATTGGCCGCAAACTGACCCGTGGCCTCGGCGCGGGGGGCGACCCGGAGGTCGGGCGCAAAGCGGCGGAGGAAAGCCGTGAGGAACTCCGCGAGATCGTGGGCGATGCTGACATGGTGTTCATCACCGCGGGTATCGGCGGCGGCACCGGCACAGGCGCTGCACCGATCATCGCGGATATTGCCAAGAAGAACAACGCGCTGACGATCGGCGTGGTAACGCGCCCGTTCGCTTTTGAAGGCCGCCAGCGTGAACGGACGGCCATCGAGGGCATTGAGCGCCTCAAGAATGCGGTCGATACCCTGATCGTGATCCAGAATGATCGCTTGCTCAAGATTGTTGATAAGCGCGCCAGCCTGCAGGAAGCCTTCAGTATGGCGGATGATGTGCTGCGCCAGGGGATTCAGGGTATCAGTGAACTGATCACGGTGCCCGGCCTGATCAATCTTGACTTTGCGGACGTGCGTGCCGTGATGTCGGAGGGTGGCGCGGCGCTGATGGCTGTCGGGGTAGCCAGCGGCGAAGACCGCGCCCGCAAGGCGTCGCAGTTGGCAATTACCAACGAACTGCTTGACGTGACGATCAACGGCGCAAGCGGCATCCTGTTCAATGTGACCGGCGGCCCGGATATGACCCTGTTCGAGGTCAATCAGGCGGCAGAGATCATCCGTGAGACGGCGGACCCGAACGCCAACCTGATCTTCGGTGCGGTGGTGGACGACGCAATGACGGACTCGATGCGCGTGACGGTGATCGCTACGGGTTTCGGCCAGGTGCGTGTGTCGCCCTCGGCTTTCCGCTCGATGAATACCCCCGCAGTCCCTGGCCAGCAGCCGCAGCCGGGTCAGCAATCCCCGCGCCTTACTCAGCCGGGCGTCAGTGCGGAAGCTCCGACCTATGAGGACAACAATCTCGAGGTCCCGGCATTCCTGCGCCGGAACCGTCCGGATCAGCAGAACCAGTAGCAGAATCCACTTTACAACCCGGACAGAAACACATCGGGGGAGCGCATCGCTCCCCCGGTTCTTGTCCATCTGCCTGCTGCCCGATTCAATCGCCGAGCAGTTCCTCGAACATCAGTGAGTAGATTTCCGTCGCCTGCACCAGCGCGTCGATCGAGACACACTCGTCCGCCTTGTGGGACATCCGCTCATTGCCCGGCCCGAAAAGCACAGTCGGGATTTTGCCGATATTCGCCAGATGCGAGGCATCAGTACAGGCGCCCTTGCTGCCGATGGTGGGTTCGGTGCCCATGACACGCCGGAATGCGGTGATGTTCGCCTGAACGACCGGCTCCTCAACCGCGATCAGGTAGGGATCCCAGTAGCCCTTGCGGACGCGGGCCTCGATCTCCAGTGCCTCATTTTCGGCCTTCACCTCGTCGATCACTGCCTGAAGCTGGGCCATCACGTCGTCGAACGTCTCGCCGGGCAGCATCCGGCGATCCACCGAAAGATCACAGCGTTCCGGGATGACGTTGATGGTATGGCCACCGTTGATCTGAGTGACCGAAATACTGGGATAGGGCACTTCAAAGAAGTCATTGCAGGCCGTGAAGCGCATCGACTGGATCGCCTCGACCAGCCGGGCGGCATAGGCGATCGAATTGACGCCGAGATGGGGCCGCCCAGCGTGTGAGGCTGTGCCTTTGACGGTAATGTCGATCCAGCGCAGGCCACGGTTGCCGAGTTCTATTCGCAGGCTGGTGGGCTCAGTGCAGATGGCGAAATCTGCGCCAGCGCCGATGCCGTTCTCCAGCAGATGGATCGTCCCCATTTCGCTGCCGGTCTCTTCATCCGCGACTGCCTGGCAGATGATCTCCCCGCTGAAGGGTTTGCCCGACCGTTTGAAATCCACCATCGCCATGAGCATGGTCGCAACCCCGGACTTCATGTCACAGGTGCCGCGGCCGTAGATATTGCCGCCCTTCACCAGTGCGCCGAACGGGTCTACCGTCCAGTTTTCGCCGGGCGGGACGACATCGACGTGACCGTTCAGAACCAGTTTCTTGCCCGGTTTGCTGCCCTGCAGGCGGGCGACGACGTTCACGTGGCCCGGCACAGGCTCAATACGTTCAGCGTCGATACCTTCCGCCGCGCAGATTGCCATCAGCACATCGGCGCAACCCGCTGTGTTCGCGGGGGGATTGACGCTGGGAACCTGCACGAGGTCGCGCAGGGATTGAACGATCATGCTTTCACTGACTTTCAGAGCCATCTTTCCTCTACCTGTCTGGGTGCTGCGGGGGTCAGGGATCAGGTGTGTGCATGGGCGGCGCGGCTGCGTTACCATCAGCGAGGTCCTGTTAACGCCCCACGCGTTCAGCCTGCCGCCGTTCTTATCACAGTGTATGGGAGAGCACCCTTATGGGCAAGATACTGGTGTACCAGCTTTCTGGTGACGAACTGCACCAACTTCCGATCGAGGCCGATTCGCTGGACGAGGCGACGCGCAGTACCGGCCACGGAGTGTATGCGGTGTTCCTCGTCTATGAAGGCCTGTACGCCGTACACCCGGATGATCATCTCGACCGGATGCGCTCCTCGGCGGCACTGCTCGGGCAGCCGTTTCCGCGCAGCAACACATGGCTGCGCGAAGCCTGCCGCCGCGCGGTCAGTGCCAGCGGGATCGCCGCCCCGCGAATTCGCATCACCGTCCCCCACGATAACCCGGAGTGTGCGATCATCGCGGTCGAGCCGTTCACACCACCCCCCGCGCATTTCTACTCCGAGGGGGTCGCGGTCGGGTTGGTGCAGCATGCGCGCGTCTTTGCCCGCGCCAAAGACTCGCGGTTCACTGAGAGCCGGGCAGAGTTGTTCAGGGATCAGCCGACAGATGTATATGAAGTGATGCTGTACAACATCGCCGGGGAAATTCTGGAAGGCGCGAGCAGTAACTTCTACGGCATCATGGACGGGGTACTCTGTACTGCTGATGAGGGTGTCCTGGCAGGGATCGCGCGGAGTATGCTGCTGAAGGCTGCCACGCAGGTGTTGACGGTCCGGCTCAAGCCGATCAGCATCACCGATCTTCCTTACCTCTCAGAAGCGATGATGACGAGCAGCACTCGCGGAGTGCTGCCGGTGATCCGTGTCGGGTCGATCCTGATCGGGGATACGCATCC
>JADZAD010000146.1 GCA_020852775.1 Anaerolineae bacterium | reverse complement strand
TCTTGTTCTTGGCAGGGCATACCTCAACGCACAGCGCACACCCGGTGCAGTCCTCGACCGCCACCTGGAGCGTGTATTTCATGCCGGGCAGTTCCTTCCAGCGGGCATCGGTTGAGAGGAAGGCATCAGGCGCGCCAACCAACGCTTCTTCTCCGTATACCTTGGAGCGGATCACCGCGTGCGGGCACACCAGTACGCACTTGCCACACTGGATACATACCGCCGGATCCCAGACCGGAACCTCGGAGGCGATGTTACGCTTCTCCCACTGAGCCGTACCGATCGGATATGTGCCATCGATAGGCATCGCGCTCACCGGGAGCAGATCGCCCTCACCCGCGATGATGCGGGCCGTAACCTGCTGCACGAAATCAGGCTCCTGTGCCGGAACCGCTGGCGGCAGTTCAAGGGTGCTTGTCACCGCAGCGGGCACCTTCAATTCTTAGAGATGGGCCAGCGTCTGGTCAACCGCCTCGAAGTTCTTCAGGACAACAACCTCACCCCGCTTACCGTAGGTCTTGCGGATCGCACCTTTGATACGGTCAATGGCCTCGTCACGCGGCAGAACGCCACTGATGGCAAAGAAGCACGTCTGCATGATCGTGTTGATGCGGACACCCATACCGGTATCCCGCGCAACACTCAGTGCGTCAATCACATAGAATCTGATGTTCCTGGCGATCAGCTGTTCTTGGATTGTGCGCGGGAGGTGATCCCACACTTCATCCGGCCCGTAGGGGCTGTTCAGCAGGAAGGTACCACCGGGCTCCAGCGCGTCAAGCACAGCGTAGCGCTCAAGGAAGCCGAACTGGTGCACGGCGACAAAGTTCGCCTTGCTGATCTGGTAGGTACTGTGGATCGGGCGAGGCCCGAAACGCAGATGCGAGATGGTGCGGGCGCCGGACTTCTTCGAGTCGTATACGAAGTAGCCCTGTGCGTAATTATCGGTCTCTTCACCGATGATTTTGATCGAGTTCTTGTTTGCCCCGACTGTGCCATCAGCGCCAAGGCCCCAGAACATCGCCCGGACAACATCCGACGGCTCAAGGTCAAAAGCCGGGTCGTAGTCGATGCTGGTGTTGCTCACATCATCCACGATACCGACCGTGAAGTGATTCTTCGGGCGAGGCTTCGCCATCTCATCGAACACACCCTTGACCATCGCCGGGTTGAATTCCTTGGAAGACAGGCCGTAGCGTCCGCCGATCACCCGCGGAGAGGCGGAAAACGGCGCGATACCATCGGCGAGGCCTTCGCTGAGTGCAGTCAGTACATCCATGTAGAGCGGCTCGCCGGCACTGCCCGGCTCTTTGGTGCGGTCGAGCACCGCCAGCACCCGGGTTGAGGCCGGCAGCGCGCCGAGGAAGTGCTCAACGGAGAACGGGCGGAACAGGCGCACCTTGAGCACACCCACCTTCTCGCCCTGAGCCATCAGGTAGTTCACCGTCTCTTCCACAGCTTCTGCGCCGGAGCCCATCAGGATGATCACACGTTCCGCATCCGGAGCGCCGACATACTCAAACAGGCGGTACTGGCGCCCGGTCACAGAGGCGAACCTGTCCATTGCCTTCTGCACGATCCCCGGGACGGCCTGGTAGAAGGGATTCACCGTCTCACGGGCCTGGAAATACACGTCCGGATTCTGTGCCGTGCCACGCACGACCGGGCGATCCGGAGAGAGCGCCCGGCGCCGGTGAGCGTAAATCAGCTCCTCGTCGATCATTGCGCGGATCTCGTCATCCGCGAGCATCTCGACTTTGTTTACCTCGTGCGAGGTGCGGAAGCCATCGAAGATATGCAGGAAGGGAACGCGAGCTTCCAGGGTTGCAGCCTGCGCAATCAACGCAAGGTCCATAACCTCCTGCGGGGAGTTTGAGAATAGTTGCGCCCACCCCGTGGAGCGGGCAGCCATCACGTCGCTCTGATCACCGAAGATCGATAACGCCTGGGCCGCCAGTGACCGCGCCGCGATATGGAACACCGTGCTGGTGAGTTCACCGGCGATCTTGTACATATTCGGGATCATCAGCAGAAGGCCCTGGCTGGCCGTGAAGGTAGTCGTCAGTGACCCGGTCTGCAGCGCCCCGTGGACCGCGCCCGCGGCGCCACCCTCCGACTGCATTTCCACCACCAGGGGAACAGTCCCCCAGATGTTCTTGATGCCCTTCGCACTCCATTCATCCGCGAATTCCCCCATGCCGGACGAGGGGGTGATCGGGTAGATCGCGATGACTTCGTTGGTCTTGTGGGCAACGTAGGCAGCAGCCTCGTTCCCGTCAAGCATTACGTATTCGCGTGCCACAATCGCTCTCCTTGCAGTACACAGGCCGCCAGTACAAGTGCCGCCTGCCATAGGCCCTGACTCAGAAGGCATTTCCTACTTTTTTGACCTTTAATCAATTGAAGGTCTCACCCTCGGGTGATATTCTTCCACATCCGGCACTGGCATCCTAGTGACATTGCGCCACATCGCTGTCGCTATGTGTCACGTCTGCGAGATACCGCCCGGAAGCTGCCTCAGGGCCTACCCCGGGGATGTGCCCGCATCAGCACGTTGTCTCTTTTCAGGCTCCGGTGTACCCTAAAGTCTGGTTGATCTCATCATCTACAGGAGCCGCCATGATCACGGTTGCGGAAATCATGACGACCGCCCCGATTACCGCCGAACCCGACATGCCGCTGGGCCAGATTATCGGCCTGATGAAAGAGCATCACTGCCGCCAGATACCTATCCTGCATAGCGGGCGGTTGATCGGGATTATCACCGACCGTGACACCCGCCTGGCGATGAATTCCCCGATCACCCTTCACGAACGCGCCTCAGACCAGTTTGTATTGAGCCAGATTAAAGCCGAAGCCTGCATGACACGTGACCCGCTCACAGTGACGCCGGACACCCCGGCTATCGAAGCGGCTGACCTTATGAAGACCTACAAGTTCGGGGGACTACCCGTAGTTGCCGAAGGCAGGCTGGTCGGAATCATCACCGTGAGTGACATCCTAACCCATTACATGAAGCTTCTCAGCGAGCGTGGCTGAAGCAGGCACGCCGGCAAATCAGGCAAAGATACCGCGATCCTCTGGCGGGTCTTCCTTCCTCCGGTATACTTGGGCGCGTTGATCCTCGATTGTTCGGTGAGGAGTTACCCTTATGTCCCCCAACCCGGTAGACCCGCGTCTGCCCAGCCCAAATGCACTGTACGTACGCGCGAATCTGCTCGGCGATGGCGATGACAAGTCATGGCTGGAACTGCAGGATATCATGCCTGGCGCAGCCGCCGGCGTCTCTCCGGATGTCAGTATCGTGAATGCCGCGCGCGTATCGTTCCTCGGTGAGAGCAAGGGGTCTGAACAGGACAAGAAGCTGCTGTTTTACCTCTTACGAAACCAGCATACCAGTCCGATTGAGCAGGTTGAGTTCCGTTTCCGTGTTCGCGCCCCGGTTGTCGTATGGTGGCAGTGGACACGCCACCGTACCTGGCACTATAACCTCCAGTCCGGGCGATACTCACCCTTCGCGGAGGACGACTTCTACATCCCGCGAACGTGGCGCCTGCAGAGTGCTTCAAACAAGCAGGGCAGCGAAGGCATCTTCGGTGCAGAGGACAATGCGCGCTACACGAATATTCTTGGCGAAATCGCCGAGCGATCGTTTGCCCTGTACGCCGAGGCCCTCGAAGCGGGAATGGCGAAGGAACAGGCCCGGTTGTTCCTGCCAGCCTGGACGAGCTATTACATCGCGGTCTGCAAGGTCGATGCATGGAACCTGATGCACTTCCTGCGGCTGCGTATGGCCCCGGATGCCCAGTGGGAGATCCGCCAGTATGCCAACGCGATCCACAGTATCTTCCGTGAGGTAATGCCCTGGTCAGCCGAAGCGTTCGACAAGTACGTCAACCCCGCGGCGGAGTAGGAAGCCGTCTGTGATTCTGGAAGTGATCATCTGTTCAGTGATCGGGGTAACTCTGCTGCTGGCAGGGGCAGCCGCGCTTAACCGGTATTACGAGCCGCTCTATCCTGCAGGTTTTGATCCGGCAACCCTCGTCCTTGAGCACCCTGAAACCCTGATTAGGGGACGTTTCCTCCCGTTTGAGGGGATACATAATCTGCGGGACATCGGCGGCTACGCGACCACTAACGGGCAGCATGTGCGCTGGAAGCGCGTCTACCGTTCCGACCGCCTCAACCACGCCTCTGACAGTGACCTGCTGGCGCTGAACGCTCTCAACCTGCAAGTGATCTGCGACCTGCGTACTCCATATGAAGTCCAGCGGGAGCCAGACCGCCTGTGGCACAGTTCCAGCCCGGAATACTGGCATATCCCGCACTTCGACCACGCCTTCACACCACAGGCGCTGCTGTTCCGTAGCCAGCGCGCGCTCCACAGGGAAATGGAGACCCTGTACAAATCCGAGATCATCGAGAGCGGTGCCCCGGTAATCGGCGCGGTGATCACACGTCTTGCCGGCCCCGCCAATCTGCCGATGCTGATACACTGCACCGGCGGCAAGGATCGTACCGGGATTACTATCGCCGTGCTGCTGCTGGCGCTCGGTGTTCCGCTGGAAACGGTCATTGCAGACTATACCCTGACAAACCTCAGTTCCCGGCATCTGCTCGACGAGTTCAGTGCTGGACTGGCCCGCGCCGGTATCCGCGGGCTTAACGCCTCCCGCTTTCTCCCACTGCTCCTTGCGCCTGAGTCACTCATCCGGCACAGTCTCGATTACCTGTTCACCCGCTACGGAACGATTGACACGTACCTGGCTATTGCCTGTGGCGTCAATGAAGCGACGCTCACGCGGCTCCGCGACAACCTGCTGGCCTGAGGGAGAACTTCAGCGCACCGCTGGCGGTATGACACCTTCAAGCAAATCGATCAGTCTGGCCTGGTCAACACCGTGTTCAGCCATATAGTCAAGCGCCGCATGGCGCTCACAGCGTGCCATGCCCATTGCGAGATGCAGCGGCGTAACAGCCTGATGGCCCCGGTTCCAGGCCTCACCAATTGCGAACCCCAGAATCATCTGCGTGTCTCTGGCCAGCGGGAGCCTCCTCTCCGGACGAGGCTCAGGCCGTCCACTGCCGCTGCCGATTCGCAGCCTGACATCATCTTCGGTCAGCTGGGCCGTTGACTTCAGCGCCTGCCGGGCAGGGCCATCAAAGCGCAGAAGAGCCAGAAGCAGATGCAGACTGGTAATACCGGGCTGGCCCGCTTCCCGTGCGGACTCCGCCGCGAGACTCAAGACCCATGCACTGTCCAGGGTGAAACGGTAGGCATGGGTCGCCTCATCACGTACCGCCGCCACAGGGGCGATACGCTGCATTTCCTCAAGCTGTTGCAGGACATCGGCATGGTGAACAGACAGCGACGAGAGCATTTCATCGGCTGAGGAGGCCTTGCTGATGATCCCATAGAGCAGGTGCTCGGTATCCAGTGACCGGTGGCCCCATGTCGCAGCCGTCTCTGCGGCACACTCCACGGCCATGCGTGCCTCTTGAGAGAAATCAACAAAGGCATAATTTTCGGGGATTCGATCATGGCCGGCACCTGAGTCCGCCAGCAGCACATGGAGTTTCTCAGCAGTGATTCCGAGGCTGAAAAGCACCGCCCCCGCGAGGCCCTTTCCTTCACAGGCAAGCGCATAGAGCAGATGCTGGCAGTTAATATAGCCATGCCCCAGTCCGGAGGCCTCATCTGAAGCAAAGGCGAGCACCCGCTGAAAGCGCTCGGAGGGAATAGGGCGGTTCGGATGCGCCCCTTCCTGCATCTCAGTGGTAGAAATACGCGCCTCCTCAGGCGTGCCGCCGGTTGGCGGCGCGTACCTGCAGCCTCTGGATTTCGAGAAGCAGAGCGTCCCGCTGGGCGAGAGCCGCTTCGACTTGGGTAAAGCCTTCCTGATAGGTGGTATCGAAGGCAGTCACCCGGTCAACAAGATCGGCGGCAGGGGTCAGTATGTCACCCTTGATCGGCGCGATCAGGCTACCGGAGAGATTCTTCCGCGGATCGGCACCGAACCAGGTCCCCAGCGGTGTCATTACGGTCGTGTCAATACCCTCCACCAGTTCAGGCAGCGTGTTTATGACAGCCTGCATCGCCTCCATGCCCGCACGTGCCTGTGTCCCCGCGCCAAACGGCAGACGGCTCAGCACCCAGAGCACGAACTCCGCGACCTTCTGCACCAGTGACGCGGCCGGTTCGACGACCTGTTCAACGGTCATGGATAGCGTTTCCAGCAGGCGGGCCAGCCCCGCGGACTGCCCTTGCAGCCATTGGATTGCCCCCTGCGGCAAAGCAAACTGGCTGGTAAAGGCCGTGACTGCTGCCTGCCCCGATGCCAGGCCAGCCTGGAGGAGCCCCGCCCCGGCCAGCATATTTCGCAGCATCGACCCGACCGACAGCAGCGCCGCCCTGATCTGGCTGTCAAGCCCGACCGCGTCGTGCTGCTCCCAGAGCGCGTTGATCGTCTCCAGTTCACCGCAGCGTTCCTGCAATGCGGCGAGGTCACGCAGTGCGGCATCCCGCTCACTGATCGCCTGGTCACGTTCCGCTGTAACCTGAATCAGTTGATTCTCCAGTTCAATAGCGCGTGACGCCAGTGCGGCGAGTTGTTCAGGGTCGGTCACATCTGATCCGTTTGGCAGGACAATCACTTCGGGGTCAGCCTGCCGGTTGAGGAGCAGCGCAGCACTCCCACCGAGGGCCAGCGCCGCTGCGCCACCGATGATCAGCCGTGTGATTAGCTGCCGCCGCGCCACGTCCTCCCCATCGACACCGGTTTCCTGAGCAGATGACCCTCCCGCAGGCGACATGTCGGGTGCTGGCATGCGCACCTTCGCCGCTGATCGTGATGTGGACGATTTCTGTGAAGCTGTGCTCGGCACATGGTGGGTCTTGTCGTCAGGTACCGGGGGAAGGTTGAGCAGCGTGCCGCTGTCAAACTCACCAAGGATTTCTCCGTCTACAATTTCCTCCGGCTTCCGCCGGCTTCGCTGTTCTTTCTTGGTCATTCCGCCACCAGCCTCTTTCGTCCGTTTCCTGCCACCACTACGATTCCTGATCGTATCCCAGTCGCCTCAAGGCTGTCGGATCCTTGCGCCAGTTTTTGAGAACCTTAACCCACAGGTCAAGATACACTCTTGTCCCAACCAGTTCCTCTATGGGCGGGCGGGCAAGCTTACCGATTTCCTTGAGCTTGCCTCCTCCTTCCCCGATGATGATGCGCTTCTGGCTGTCCCGTTCCACATAGATCGTGGCGCGGATGTAGGTCATGCCAGCGCCTCGTTCCTTGAACTCCTCGACCTGCACTGCTACGGAATGCGGGACTTCCTGGTCGAAGATCGCCAGAATCTGCTCACGGATGATCTCGGCAACATTTTCACGCTCCTGCGTTTCTGTGAGCTGGTCCGCCGGGTAGAAGCGCGGCCCTTCTGGCAACATCTGGATCAGGTCGGCCAGCAGAGCATCACAACCATCACCATGATCCGCACTGATGATGGCGGCATGTGCCCCTGGCACCAGTGCACCATACGCAGCAGCGCGTTCACCGCACAGCGCTTCATCAACAAGGTCACGCTTGTTCAGCACCAGTACAACCTGTGCTTCTTCTTGGCGGTTTACCATCCGCGCGATTTCCTCGTCTGCCCGCGAGGGTTCGTCCGCGAGGTCAACGATAAACAGAACCACGTCCACGTCGGATATCACACCGGTTGCCCGGTTCACCATGTATTTGCCCAGCAGTGTCTTCGGAAGGTGTATTCCCGGCGTATCAACGAAGATGATCTGGGCTTCGTCAACTGTCAGGATACCGAGCTGGTTGGTGCGGGTCGTCTGCGGACGCGGCGAAACGATCGCCAGCTTTTCACCGAGAAAACGATTCATAAGCGTAGACTTACCCGCGTTGGGCTTGCCGAGGACAGCGACAAAACCCGACCGGTGCCCTGGCGGGACGGATTCATCCAGAGAATAGCCCTCAAATTCCGACGGATCTGGCATGTGCTATGCAGGCTCCTCGAACGATGGGTGCGCCTCTGCCCCGAAGTGGCGTACCTCGAAGTCAAAGTTGGATGCGGATCGATGCCCGGCACTAATCTTGAGATGCCGCACAAAGCCATACTCCGGGTCAAACTCCAGCGTGATTGCCTCTGCGCTCAGGTCGGGGTCTGCGGGCAGCAGGCGGGTCAGCACATCCCGTGCCCAGGCGAATGCCCCGGGCACCGAGAACAGCCAGAAGTCACGCCCACGTTCAATCTCGCGCCAGGCCCCGCTCATTGTCCGGTGCCAGAGCCTACCACGGGTATACGTCAGCACATGGTCGCCGAAGCGATTCGTTTCCGGGCCCAGGTAGCCTATCTGGACCCAATAATTACTGATATTGTGCCCCAGCCACTTACCGATGTTGCTGCTCAACTGTTCCAGATCGTCGCTCATGATGACCTCCACCTGCCTTGACGCTGTCTATTCCCATTATAAGTCCATCATCCATGTCGCAGGCGCACTGCGATCTCCCCCCGCAGGCGCGGTACATCACCGGATGTAATGCTGGTTACCGGCATGATTTCCGGCAGCAGCAGCGCCGGCTCAATTGGCGGTTCGGCGGGCCAGAATGAGATAGCCGCGCCGACCCATACCAGTTCATCGGCACCTGCCAGGCAGGCCGCCACCCGAACCTCACGAGCGAGGTCTACTTCCCTCATGAAGTACTCTTCGTAGCGTCCGGATGAGGCTCGATACCCCGTGACATCCGCCCGCGGATAGGTGTCGCCTTTCGCCAGCATGAACCGCAGAGCATCCACCCCCCGGTATTCACGCCGGAAGTCGTCGAAGACCCGTTCCGGGATCAGGCGTTCTGCTGGCAGATAAACCAGCGCGAATGCATAACGCAGTTCTATCTCCCCCCGGACAAGAACCTTCCCCGGAAGCGTTTCGCGCCCGGCGAGCATTTCTTCATCCTGAATCAGTACGGCGGACTCCGGCGTCTCCTCGAATCGCAACAGCCATCCGTTCAGACGCTCATGGGCTGGAGCCTTCACGATCCTGCCTTCCTTCACCTCGTTTGAACCAGCTAACTGAAATAGGCCAACGCAAGCACAATACGTTCCTCAACATCCTGTGAAGCATCCCGCGGGATCGACTGAAGTGCCGCCTGCGCTTCGATGATGCTGTAGCCCAGTGTCGTGAGGGCCGCGAGCACCTCAGTGTCCAGGTCGCTGACTGCTGCCAGTCCGGGGGGCATATCCGAAGGAAGCAATTTGCCTTTCAGCTCCAGGATAATCTTCTGGGCACTTTTCTTCCCCAGCCCGGGCACCCGTGCAATCAGGTCGGGATCATCCTGCTGGATGGCATTCGCCAGCGTCTCTGGGGTCAGAGTGCTCAGAGCAGCCAGCGCCAACCGCGGCCCGATCCCCGAAACCCCCAGCAACAGTTCAAAGATACGATGTTCCTCTTCACGCACGAAGCCATATAGCGCCATTGAGTCTTCACGCACGATGAAGCTGGTGCGCAGATTAACGGGGTGTCCAATCTGTGTATTCAGTTCGTTGAAGACCGTCCGCGGCACGAACACCTCAAGGCCGACTCCGCCAACCTGTACCACAATGGACTGGTTCTTCAGCGCAAGCAGCGTCCCGTGAACAGAAACAATCATGCAACCTCTCTCCTGGGGCAGCTTATCGACCGGTGATCCGCATACAGAGCTGTTTGTGGTATCCTCAGAGTACAGTCTGGCGTTCAGGGCTGGCAGGATTTCCACCCCCATACCCATGATACCCATTCCGCCCCTGACCGGGAAGAACGCACCGGTAAGGCCAATGGGTACAAGTATACCGGATTGCTGTTCTGGCCGGTGTCGCAGCTTTTTCAAGACATTCAATCAGGAGGAGAAGTAACAATGGCCGTCTCAACGCCTGCGCTGCAGACGACAACATTCACTCCGCCCGCATGGCTTCGCAGCAGGAACTGGGATCTGACGTTCGTGTCTCTCAGCGTCGTGCTGGTTGCCATCCCCTACCTGAGCTATCTTGGCCTGACCCGGCTCGCCCCCCTGCTGGGACCGATCGCTGCGCAATTCGGCACCTCAGTGGATAGTCTCAGCCGCAACATCATCAATGCCGCGGTGGCCCTGCTGATTGGTGGGCCACACATGTATGCGACATTCTCACGCACGGCGCTTGATGCGGATTACCGCCACAAACACCCGCGTGTTGTCTGGACATCGCTGGCGATTCCGGTTGTCGTAATCAGCCTCGCGGTATTCAACCTGCAACTGCTCCTCACGGTGTTCTTCTTCTGGGCTTCCGTCCACGTCCTGCACCAGATCGTGTACATCACTGAGATGTACAACCACAAGGGGAAGCTGCAGAGCAGCGTCCCTCAGACGTCGTGGAGCAAAGCGGCTGATTACGCCGTGATCCTGACCGCGCTCTACCCGCTCGCCGCCTACAAGATGGCGATCGGTGAATTCCGTATCGGGCTGAACAACGTCGGCGAGACGGTCGGTGTTGTGCTGGGGACGGTTGGCCTGCCGCTCGGTATGTGGATGGTGTGGGTCAGTGGAGGCCTGTTTGCCATGGCACTGCTGGCATGGGTCGTCAAAACCGTGCTTGAATGGCGGCAGGGTACGATCCACTGGCCCAAGACACTCTTCCTCAGCCTGACAGTCGTCGCGTCGTTCTTTGTCCCGGCGCTTGGCAATCTGGATACCGCGTTTCAGGGGATGAACCTCTGGCACTCATTGCAGTATCTTGCGCTCACCTGGATGCTGAACAACCTGCGGCAGGAGCGCGGGGAACTTGACAGCAAACCTTTCCTCAAGCGGATCTCGCAGGATGGATCGGCGCGGCAGTACTACCTTTTCAACGTCGGCCTGACCGTCGCGGACGTGCTGCTCGCGGTAGTATTCTTCATGGTAATGCGTTTCGTCTTCAATACGACGTTTGACTTCGCCTTCGACCGCGCTTATTACATGGCGATCCTGAGTTTCCTCTGGATTCACTACTATCACGACCACTTCCTGTTCACTGAGCCTGAAGCGATCGGCTGATACGCTGCTTCACTATGTCACGGGCTGGCAGCTCCCATCCAGGAGCCAGCCCGTGACATATCAGGTAGCCTGCGACATTGCCCGATCTCCGCCTAGCCGTTAGAATCCGGCGCGTCAACCGAGCCACCCATGCATATGAGGGGCCATGGCAGGCACAATCACTTATCTTCAGCATCACTCCACGGCACTATCCGGCAACCCTCTCGGTGATCCGGCTGACCGGCGGCTGCCGGTCTATCTGCCTGAGGGGTATGATCCGGCACGTGGCCAGCCTTACCCGGTTATCTGGGTACTGGCCCCCTTCACAAGCTGGGGCGCACGATACTTCAACCTGCAGGCGTGGGATGAAAACATCCTGCAGATTATGGATCGCCTGACAGCCAGCGGGGAGGCCTCACCTGCCATCCTTGCCTTTCCCGACTGCTTCACCCGGCTGGGAGGCAGCCAGTACATGGATTCCAGCGCGGTGGGCGCTTACGAGACCTACCTCATTGCCGAGCTCATTCCGTTCCTCGAAGGACATCTGCACACCGGCGGTAGCACCAGTAGACGTGGCATCATGGGGTATAGCAGCGGCGGCTATGCGGCTCTGCGTCTGGCAATGACACGCCCGGGGTTGTTCTCGGCGGTGGCCTGCCATAGTGGAGACATGTTCTTTGATGTCTGCTATCGCCCGGATTTCCCCGTGGCTATCCGAGTACTGGAACAGACAGGCGGAGTCGGCCCGTTTATCGCGCAAATCGGTTCGGAACGCGCTCCAGGGTACGACTGGATGAGCGCGCTGAACATCGTCGCCATGAGCGCCTGCTACTCACCTGACGAACACGAGGAGGCAGGCTTTGCCCTGCCCTTCGACCGGTATACCGGTGCGCTGCGCCATTCTGTCTGGGAACGCTGGCTCCGGCAAGACCCGGTGCAGATGATCGAGCAGTCCCCCTGCCAGGGGGCCCTGCGCGGCCTGAAGGCACTGTATTTTGACTGCGGGCTGCAGGACGAATACGGACTGTTCCTCGGTGCGCGGATGCTTCACCAGAAGCTGGAGCATCTTGGCATCAGGCACATCCACGAGGAGCACCACGGCACGCACCGGAACATCAACTGGCGCTACGCGGCGTCTCTGCCCGTGCTGACCCGCGCCCTCTCCCTCCAGGACTGAACGCTCTATGTGGCACCGGATCAAGCCAGCAGTGCTCCTTGCCGCAAGCATATCATCCGTTCTGATCGGCTGCGCGCCCTCCGGCTCGCGCCTCGTATTTGTAACAGCCACCCCCGGAGGGGGCAATCTCCCTACCGGCGGCGGCATCGCCATCCCGACTGCCGAACCGCTCGACCCGACCACCGCGCCCACGCCGGTGTTTCTGCCTACCCCTAACCCGACCCGGAGCACCGTCATCAACCCGGCGGTTGATGCAATGCACATCGTTCAGGTCGGGGAGTCCCTCAGCCTGATCGCGCAATCGTATGGGGTCACCGTTGACGCTCTTGCCGCGGCAAACGGGATCGCAAACCAGAATGTACTGTTTCCCGGTCAGGCGCTTATTGTGCCACAGGGTGTTCAACTCACCGGGCCATCGTTTAAGATCGTTCCAGACAGTGAAATCGTGCGCGGGCCATCTGTACGCGGCTTTGACGTCGCTAACTATCTGGAAGGGACAAACAGCTAT
>JADZAD010000145.1 GCA_020852775.1 Anaerolineae bacterium | reverse complement strand
GTCCCCGGCGGCGTTACCCACCGCCAGCACGCGCTCCGGGGGGCAGTCCGGGATCATCCCCAGGATCAGCGCCCGGAGCGGGTCGATGCGGCTGCCGAATCCCCCGGCCAGCAGGATGCGGTCGGGGCGTTCGATGCCGAAGGCCGCCATCAGGTAGTGGGCGGCAACGTAGAGCGGGGCCTTGGCAAGCTGCACCTGCCGGATATCTTCCTGCGTGATGGCGATGCGCTGGCCGGGCGCCGGTTCGGCCAGCAGGTAGAACGGCCTGCCGGATTCGTCCCGGCGCAGCGCCGGGGTGGGCCGGCCTGCGTCGAAGCGGCCATCCAGCCGCACCAGCCCCACCCGCACCAGTTCGGCGACCGCGTCAATAATCCCGGAGCCGCAGATGCCAAGCGGGGTGGGGGCTCCGGGCTGGTCCGACCAGAGATCGCACTCGACCATGCGGAAGCGGGGCAGGAGCGTCTGCGGGTCGATCTCGACGCGCTCAATCGCGCCCGGCGCGGCGCGCATCCCGGATTCGATGTGCGCCCCCTCGAAGGCCGGCCCGGTCGGCGTGGAGGTACACACCAGCCGCCGCCGGTTCCCCAGCACCAGTTCCGCGTTCGTGCCGACATCGACGATCAGCCAGCATTCATCCTGTTCGTGCGGGGCTTCGGCCAGCAGCACGCCCATCGTATCGGCCCCGACGAACGAGGCCGGGAGCGGCAGGAGGTGCACCAGCGCGCCCGTGTTCAGCGCCGTCAGGCCGAGATCGCGTGCACGGAGGTCAAACGGGGTGTGGATCGCCGGGACATACGGGGCGAAGCCCAACGGCTGCGGGTCGATGCCCAGCAGCAGGTGGTGCATCACGGAATTGCCGACCACCACCAGCGCGGTGATCGCCGAAGCCTTCAGCCGGGCCTGCCGTGCCGCCTTCCTTGCCAGCCCGTTCAGGCATTCGAGCACGGCCCGCTGCAGGTCGCGCCCGCCGCCGGGATGCGCAGCGGCATACGAGATACGCGACATCACATCTTCGCCGAGGCCCGCCTGCGGGTTCATCGCATCCGCCGTCGCCAGCACTTCTCCGCTGTGCAGGTCGCACAGGTGCGCCACGATCGTGGTCGTGCCCACGTCCACCGCGAGGCCGTAGAGCGCCTCGCTGAAGCCGGGCTCAACCCGGATCACCTCGCCCCGCTCGCTGAGGGTCGCTGTGACCTTCCAGCCTCCGCTTCTGACCACCGCCTGCAGGTCGCGCAGCGCAGGCAGGTCTATGCTCAGGTGGGCAGGGTCGAGCGGCAGGCTGGCGGGGGTACGGATGGCGCGCTCGGGGGCTGCCAGCGCCCCGGTGAGGCGCTCCCAGTCCGCCAGCGGATCCGCGAGCGTCGCGGGTTCCAGTTCAGCGTACAGCTTGCGCTGAACTGGCCGGATGTCGATCGCGCGCTCGCCCGCCGACTTGCGTACCGTCTGGCGCACCGCCCGGCTGGACTCCGGCACCAGCACGACCAGATCCCCTTGCACGCTCGCCTGGCACGCGAGGCGGTACGCGACCGGGTCTTCACCCCGTGCCGTGAGGGCCGCCGCGCGGGCCGCCCAGTAGGCCGCTTCGTCCGGGCCGGGCGGTGAGAGATGGTCATCCTGTGAGGTGAGGTCGTCACCGTGAAACGTGCCGCGCTGCACGATCACCCGGCACTTGCCGCAGGCCGCGCGCTCACCGCACAGGCTGTCGAGCAGCACCCCGGCCTGCCGGGCCGCATCACGCAGGTTGGCCCCATCGGGCACCCGCGCCCGGACGCCCATCGGCTGGAAGATCACCGTATGCCCGGGGCCGTGCCCGTCGGGTTTGCGGATCGGTTTGCGTTTCATGATCACCGGCAGGATACTACGCTGAGAAGGCGGAAGACCGCCGCTGCACTCAGTGTAGCACCGGCCTGAGAAGGCGGTCAACGCACCCCTCAAGGAGGCTCTGATGAAAACCAGCCTGAGCGAACTGCTTGAAAGCGGCAGGCCCGTGATCACCGATGGCGCGATGGGCACCGTCCTCTTCGCGCTGGGCCTGGAGCGTGGCAGCGTGCCCGATCTGCTTAACGTCGAGCGCCCGGAGCTGATCCGCCAGGTACATCGCAGCTACATCGAGGCCGGGTCGCAGATCATCCTGACCAACTCGTTCGGTGGGAGCCGCGTGCGGCTGGGTACCCACGGGATGCCGGAGCGGGCCGCCGGGTTGAACGCCGCCGCCGCGGTGCTGGCCCGCGCCGAAGCGGATGCCGCTCCGCGCGGGGTGCTGGTGGGCGGCGACATCGGCCCGACCGGGCTGCTGCTCAAGCCTTATGGCGACCTGACATTCGAGGAGGCGACCGCCGCCTTCGAAGAGCAGATCCGCGCACTTGCGGCGGGCGGGGTGGACGCGATCTGGATCGAGACGATGTACGATCTTGAAGAGGTGCGGGCGGCGGTCGAGGCCGCGCACCGCGCCGCGCCCGAGCTCCCGGTGGTGGCCACCATGACCTTCGACGCCCACGGGCGCACGATGATGGGCACTACCCCGGAGCAGGCCGTCGAGGTACTGAGCGGGTTGGGGGTGGCGGCGCTCGGCGGGAACTGTGGCAACGGCACGGAGGAGATCCTGACAGTCGTTGAGAAGATGCGTGCTGCCCGCCCGGACGTGGTGCTCGTGGCGAAAGCCAACGCTGGCATGCCGCGCCTGAGCACCAGCGACCGGCTGGAATACGATGCCACACCCGAGACGATGGCGGAGTACGCGGGCCGGGTGCAAGAACTGGGGGCGACGATCATCGGTGCGTGCTGCGGCAGCACCCCGGAACACATCCGCGCGATCGCCGAACGGCTGCACGCATAAACCTGTACATGTCCTGTCGTTGTGGTGATTGACCGCCTTCCCGGTCGTCCCCTATACTGAAAATTGGCTGTGTTGATCATCGTATGCCAGTGGCATACCGCGGCCATCAGGGTGGATGCCATGACACCACGGGATCGCGTTCTGGCTGCGCTCAACGGTGAGGAGGTCTTCCCCATCCCCACTGACGTCTGGTGCAACAGCATGTACCCGGAGGTCGAGGCCGGACTGTACCGGCACTTCGGCATCCCGGAGGGCCACTACGACCGCCTGCTCGACCGCCTTGGCTCGCACGAACGCTGGACTTCCCCGATCTACATCGGCCCCCCGCAGCCGGAAGACCCTACCATCCCCGTCCGCTACCCGCACACGGTCGCCAAACTGAGCATCTGGGGCACGTGGGACGGCCCGGAAATATACACTGGCTTCCTGCGCCCGCTGGAACATGCCGAAACGGTCGCCGATGTCGAGGCGCATACCTGGCCCAACCCGGACTGGTTCGACTACCACACCGTGGGCGGGCTGCGCTATCCGGAAGAGCGCCTCGTGGACTGGTCGGCGCGGAACGCCGATTATATGCGAGTGGGCAGCGGCTTCTGGCAGCCGATCTTCAGCCGCCTCTCGGACCTGTTCGGGATGGAAAAGGCGCTGCTCAACATGGCGCTCAACCCGAAGGTAATCCATGCCGCCATCGCGTATATCACCGACTACCTTGAGGAATTCTACCGGCGGCTGGCCGAGGCCGGGCGCGGCCATTATGACGTGATTAACTTCGGCGATGACTTCGCCAGCCAGCGCGCCCTGCTGATGAGCCCGGCGATGTGGCGCGAGTTCTTCAAGCCCTCCTGGGAGCGCCTGTTCGCCGTCGCCCATGCACATGGCATGCGTACCTCCTACCACTCGTGCGGGGCCGTCCGCGCAGTGATCGGTGACCTGATCGACGCCGGGCTGGACATCCTCGACGTGGTGCAGATTTCAGCCAGCGGGATGGATCCGCACGAACTC
>JADZAD010000144.1 GCA_020852775.1 Anaerolineae bacterium | reverse complement strand
ACAACAGAAGTCATAGTTCATCTACGCAGGATGTCACAACATCCTGCACGGCTATACCGTGCCCGCCCTAATACGATTACAATGTGATTGCCATCTGGGATTTGAAAGTCCGGCAAGAGATTGCTACTATTTTGCGTGCCCCATTGCCTGTGTGATGGGGTTGCTGTGTGAGAACTACCCGCGTAAGCCCCGGATACAAACCCCCGGCCAGGCTAACTCAACGGCCATAATCAGGAGGAAGACTAACGATGTCTGTACCGGCCAACACGATTTACCACTTTGACCAATCGACAGAGAAGACCACCAAGTGGGTCTACGCCTTTGAAGAAGGCAACGCAGGCATGCGTGATCTTCTCGGCGGTAAGGGCGCTAACCTGGCCGAAATGACCAACATCGGCCTCCCGGTGCCTCCCGGCTTTACCATCACCACCGCTGCCTGTCTTGCTTACCTCGCCAAGGGCGAAGTCGCGCCTGCGAACATGATGGATCAGACCATCAAGGCGATGGCGGATCTCGGCAAGAAGATGGGCCGCACCTTCGGCAACAATGCCGACCCGCTGCTCGTCTCCGTCCGCTCCGGCTCGAAGTTCTCCATGCCCGGCATGATGGATACCATCCTGAACCTGGGCCTGAATGACGAAGCGGTGCTGGCGCTGGCCGCCAAGTCCGATCCGCGCTTCGCCTGGGACGCCTATCGCCGCTTCGTGCAGATGTTCGGCAAGGTCGTGATGGACGTTGAGGGCCACCACTTCGAGCACATCATCACCCAGATTCGCGAGTCCGAAGGCGTCGCTTCCGACCCCGAAGTCTCGGCTGAGGGCTGGCAGAAAGCCGTCAAGGAATTCAAGGCGCTGATCAAGAAGGAAACCGGCACCGATTTCCCACTCGACCCGTGGAAGCAGCTTGAGCTGGCCATCGAAGCGGTCTTCCGCTCCTGGAACGGCAAGCGCGCGGTCGATTACCGCAACCACACCAACATCGCCCACGACCTGGGCACGGCGGTCAACGTCGTTGCGATGGTCTTTGGCAACATGGGCTGGGACTCCGGCTCCGGTGTGGCCTTCACCCGTAACCCCTCCACTGGCGAAAACGTCCTGTATGGCGAGTTCCTCTTCAACGCCCAGGGTGAAGACGTAGTCTCCGGGTCACGGACGCCCATCCCGATCGCCAAGCTTCAGGATGAGCAGCCCGAAATCTATCGCCAGTTCCATGACATCGCGCAGACGCTGGAGAAGCACTACCGTGACATGCAGGACGTCGAATTCACGGTCGAGCAGAACCGCCTGTGGATGCTCCAGTGCCGTAACGGCAAGCGCACCGCCGCCGCCGAAGTCAAGATCGCGGTGGACCAGGTCACCGAAGGCCTGATCAGCAAGGATGAGGCGGTCGCCCGTATTGAGCCCGCCCAGATTGACCAGCTCCTGCACCCGCGCTTCGATGATGATGCCAAGAAGGCCGCCAAACTGCTGGCCAAGGGCCTGAATGCTTCTCCTGGCGCCGCTGTCGGCACTGTCACCTTTGACGCGGACACGGCTGAACAGCTCGGCAAAGTCGAAGGCAAGGCTGTCATCCTCGTCCGCCCGGAGACCACCCCGGACGACGTGCACGGTATGCTCGCCGCCAAGGGTATTCTGACTCAGCACGGTGGCGCGACCAGCCACGCGGCGGTCGTCGCTCGCCAGCTCGGCCTGCCCTGTGTCGCGGGCTGTGAGGACATCCGCATCGACCTGAAAGCCCGCCAGTTCTCGGTGAACGGTGTGGTCGTGAAGGAAGGCGACGTGGTATCGCTGGATGGCGCCCGCGGTGAGGTCTTCCTCGGCGCCGTCAAGACCATCGCACCGAGCTTTGATGACCAGCCCGACCTCAAGACCATCCTTGGCTGGGCAGACAGCGTTCGTCGCCTGCAGGTCTGGGCGAACGCCGACGACCCCGACCAGGCGCGCCGCGCCCGCAGCTACGGTGCGCAGGGCATCGGCCTGTGCCGTACCGAGCACATGTTCCTCGGTGACCGTACTGAGAAGTTCCAGGAAGCCATCCTGGCGGAGACCGAAGAAGAGTTCAACCGCGTCCTCGACGAGGTCCTGCTGCCGCTGCAGCGCAACGACTTCTACGGCATCTTCAAGGAGATGGACGGCCTGCCGGTGATCATCCGCCTGCTCGACCCGCCGCTCCATGAGTTCCTGCCCTCGCGTGAGAGCCTGATCGAAGAAGTGGCAACGCTGAAGGCCAAGGATGGTGACAGCAAGCTGCTCGCGGAGAAGGAAGCGCTGCTGCACGTCGTGAACCTCGAGCACGAGTTTAACCCGATGCTCGGCCTGCGCGGCTGTCGCCTCGGTATCATGCGCCCGGCGCTGAACCGGATGCAGGTGCGCGCGATCTTCGAGGCCGCCTGCGACGCCGCCCGCGAAGGCGTGGACGTTCACCCCGAGGTGATGATCCCGCTGACCTCACACATCAATGAGCTCAAGGAGATCCAGCCACTGCTGCTCGAGACCGCCCGCGCCGTCATGGAAGAAAAGGGCGTCACGATCAAGTACAAGTTCGGCACGATGATCGAGATCCCGCGCGCGGCGCTGACCGCAGCGGAGATCGCCAGCATGGCCGAGTTCTTCAGCTTTGGCACCAACGACCTGACCCAGATGACCTACGGCATCAGCCGTGACGACGCCGAGCGTAAGTTCCTGCTCAACTACGTCGAGCGCGGCATCCTGCCAAAGAACCCATTCCAGACCATCGACCAGACCGGCGTTGGCCGCCTGATGGAATTCGCTGTGTCGGAAGGCCGCGCGGCCCGCGGTGACCTCGAAGTCGGTATCTGCGGTGAGCACGGCGGTGACCCGGCCAGCGTTGAGTTCTGCCACAAGATCGGCCTGAACTACGTCAGCTGCTCGCCCTACCGTGTTCCGATCGCTCGCCTCGCCGCCGCGCAGGCAGTGATCCGCGAGCGCAAGGCTAAGAAGTAGCCTGAACGCTCAGTCCTGAGTTCGTCATGGGGGAGCCGGGTAACCGGGCTCCCCCATTTTCTTTGCAGGTTTGCCGTAGAAGGCTATTACTGCCGAATGCGACTCCAATCCGTCTCACGCAGACGCTTTCTGGCTACTGGTGTGGCCCTGGCCGCAGGATGGCTGGCTGCCTGCCGGCCGTCCGATAATGGTGACACTGCACTACCTTCTGCAACTCCGCAGCCACCACGCGCCCTGACAGGGGGCCACCCTGACGTGGCCGGGCGAATCATCAGCATGACGGAAACCAGCCTTTCGCTGGCAGCCCCCGGCACAAGCTACACGATCGGGATATCCACTGATACGGCTGTGCTGGATACAGGCGGGGTACGAACCACGTCCACTCTGCTAGCCGCCGGGCAGAATGTCGCCGTGTGGCTGGACGGCCGGCTGCCCCCCTCCGCGCTGACTGTGCAGCTTCTCCCGGGCTTTTCCTCCCCGGAGGCGGCTACCACGCCCACCGGCGTCCTTGAGCAGCCCACCCCGACCGGCGAACAGCGTCCTTTTGGCCCACTCAGCATGGTGACGCGGGCAGGCTGGGGTGCGGCTCCGGCGCCGCAGTTCAGCCCGGATGGAGAGAGCGGCCTCTTTGACGAGACACAGAACCCAACCGGCTGGCTCGTCTATCCTGGCAATTTACGGGACTGGCTGACGACGGTGGTGGTACATCACTCCGCGCTCGGCTTCGGCCTTGGCCCGCGGGAGATACAGAAGTTCCACATCCTTGACCGGGGCTTCGCGGACATCGCCTATCACTTTGTAATCGATGGCTTCGGGCAGCTCTATGAGGGGCGGATACTCAATGTGCGCGGCTCACATACCGCCGGGGCGAATACCGGTACTGTTGGCGTGGTACTGATGGGTAATTTCGAGCAGATGCAGCCCCTCCGAGCGCAGCTTACCACACTTGAGAAGCTCATCACGTTTCTGGCGTCTGAGTACGCGATCACCCATGTCGCCGGGCACCGTGACTTCCAGCCGGAGGAAACCGCCTGCCCCGGCGCCAGTATCGAAGCGCTTGTGCCGCTGATTGCGGAGGATACCGGGCTACTATATGGGACAGGTGGCTATGTCGATCCGCCATGGATGGCAGGCTGACCTTAGATTGCCCGAAAGCGAGAGTGACCGGTGTGGCCTTCCGAGGAAGTCGAGCAGACTTTGCAGGCCCTCGCGTT
>JADZAD010000143.1 GCA_020852775.1 Anaerolineae bacterium | reverse complement strand
ATCTGAATGTACTGCAACTTCTGGATGGTGACGCCTGCACCGAGTGCGGGCGCTGCCAGGCTGCCTGTCCGGCGTATATGGCCGGGACGCCACTTAACCCCAAGCAGATCATCCTTGACATCCGTGCCGGGCTCGATCGCTACAGTCCTGTTTTGCTCAATGGCGGTGGTAGTACGACACCACTGACGCGAGAGATCATCAGCCCGGATGCGCTCTGGGCCTGTACGACCTGCCGCGCCTGCGTACATGAGTGCCCCGTGCTGATCGAACATGTGGACTCGATCGTTGATATGCGCCGCTACCTTGCCCTGACCGAGGGCGACGTTCCGGACCTGCTGGGTATGGCGATGCAGCAGGCAGAGCGCGCGGGCAACCCGTGGGGTAATCCGAAAGGCAGCCGCATGGACTGGGCTGCCGAGTTGGATGTGCCGGTGATCGCGCAGAAGAAGAAAGCGGACGTGCTCTACTGGGTCGGCTGTGCCGGGGCGTATGATCCGGAGAGCCAGAAAACTGCCCGCGCGGTCGTGCAGATCCTCCAGGCTGCCGGTGTGGATTTCGCAGTGCTGGGTGAGGAGGAACGCTGCAATTGTGAGTGGGCACGGCGGGCCGGGAACGAATATCTCTTCCAGGAGGCGACACACTCTAACATCGCCGTGATGGACAAGTACGAGTTCAATGTCGTGCTGACGCACTGCCCGCACTGCTTCAATACCTTTAAGAATGAGTATCCGCAGTTCGGTGGTGACTACACGGTTGTGCATCACTCGGCATATATCGCCGGGTTGATCTATAACGGACAACTCAAGCTCACCAAACCGCTTAATGAGGTGGTGACTTACCACGACTCATGCTACCTGGGGCGCTACAACGATCTGTACGAGGACCCGCGCCTGATGCTCCGGTCAGTGCAGGGGATCACCACCATTGAGATGGAGCGCAGCCGCGACCGTGGGCTGTGCTGTGGCGGAGGTGGGGCACAGGTCTGGTTTGAGACACACCAGGAGATACCTGTCAATCAGATTCGGCTGAATGAAGCGCTGGAAACCGGCGCACAGACGATCAGCACCGCCTGTCCGTTCTGCACGATCATGCTGGGATCCGCGGCGCAGAGTGCCGGGGTTGCCGAGCAGGTGAAGGTGCAGGACGTCGCAGTAATCGTTGCCGGCGCGCTGGCGTAGCCTCTTGGCCGGCACGCCCCTGATACGGCGCCTCGCCCTCGTGCTGGGCCTCGCTCTGGTACTCAGTGGCTGTGCCGCACCCGGGCCAGCCTCGCTGCAGGCTTCTTCCCCGGATGCCAGCCCGACGGTCATTGTGCTCACCGAAGCCGGGCCGTACTTCGACAGGTTCAACGACGCGGGCAACTGGCTGATAGGGACAGCGAGTGACAGCGCGGGACGGGTCGAGGAGGGACGCTACATTCTCAGTATCGTCAAACCGTCCACGCTGGCGTGGGTAAACCAGCAGCGCGCCTTCGGTGAGGGCGTCTACGAGATGGAGGCCACCCGGTTAAGCGGGCCGGAAGCCAGCGCCTATGGGCTGCTTTTGATGAGCTCGGTAGATATGAAATCCTTCTATTACTGCATGATCACCGGGGATGGGCGCTACGACGTCGGCCTGTGTCAGGATGGCTGTGCCCGGCAGGAATCGCTCATCGGTGGCTTCAAGCCGGGCTATACGATCCTGACCGACGATGGAGCAACTAACCGCCTGCGAGTCGAGGTCGGCCAGACACAGATTACCTTCATCGTCAACGGCGCCCCGATCAGCCAGATCGACAACCTGCAGACCCGGGTGGGGTTGGCCGGCTTCATCGGAGAGAGCGCACCGGCGGGTGGATTTGAAGTTGCGTTTGACAACCTCAGCGTCGAAACCTCCCCATAGAGGCCTGACGTGCAGATTTACACGGCTGGTGTACACTAACAATCACGATTTGCCGGACTAATCCTGATTGTGTTTAAGCCAGTGAGAGGCGCGGCAGCCTATGGAAGACCTGATCGGTAAGACGCTTGGCAACTATCAGATTGTCAGGCTGCTCGGAAAAGGAGGGATGGCGGCCGTTTATCTCGGCTTTCAACCCTCGATGAATCGCAACGTCGCCATCAAGGTCATGGCGCAGCAGTTCAAGGGTGAAACCGCCTTCATCCAGCGATTCAAGAACGAGGCCAGAGTCATCGCGCAACTGGAGCACGCGCACATCCTGCCGGTCTACGACTTCGGCGAGGAGAACGGTGTGCTGTACATCGTGATGCGTTACCTCTCAGCAGGGACGCTGGAGGATCGCATCAGCAGGGAGGGAATGGCCCCCGCAGAGGTGCAGGAATACCTCTCCCAACTGGCGCCAGCCCTCGATTATGCCCACAGCCGCGGCGTGATTCACCGTGATCTCAAGCCAGCGAACGTCATGATCGACAGCCAGGGCAGCCTGTTCCTGACCGACTTTGGTATTGCCAAGTCGCTGGAGGACGACCAGAAGCTCACGGCAACCGACAGCGTTGTCGGTACGCCCACCTATATGTCACCGGAGCAGGGCCTCGGTGAGAAGATCGACAGCCGCAGCGATATCTACTCGCTGGGCGTTATCCTGTATGAGATGCTGACCGGGCAGGTGCCGTTCACGGCGGATAACCCGATGGCCGTGATGCTCAAGCATATCAATGAGGTGGTACCGGCTCCCAGTTCGATCAATCCGAAGCTGACCCCGGCGATTGACCGGGTGGTGCTGAAGGCGCTCGCCAAGAACCATGATGAGCGATACGCCACCTGCGTGGAACTTGCCAATGCTCTCAAGGAGGCGCTCAGCGGGAAGGCGCCCGCCGCCACATCGGAGACGGAGCAGATTGCAGCCGCCCCCGGGCGGCCCGGCTCAGAGACAATGCCGTCTCCCGTAGCTGTGCCTGGCGCAACCACGACAGCCGTCGCAGGGCAGGCCGCCGCGGTGACATCTGCAGGAGGCGCGGCGGCTATACCGGGTGCGGCCATACCGGGTGCCGTCATTGCGCCGCCCCCGGCAGCACCGGTAACCACCACCATCCCAGTCAGCCTGAACGCACTCTCGAAGTGGTTGTACGCGCATGATCGGCTTGCGGTATGGGTGCAGGGCATCCTGCTGAGCCTGTCCACGCTCATGATCCTCTCGCGCCTGACAGAAGGTGGCCTGATCGAGATCGCAGCACTCGCGCTGGTGCCGGGGCTGCTGCTTTACAGCCTGCTGCGTGCCCCGACGGTGGGCGCTCTTTCCGCGATGGTGCTGATCCTGCTGCCGCTGCTGGTGCATTCCCCGGCGCTGGCGTTGATCTGGTTCGTGCTGATCGTGGTAGCCGGTTCGCGCCTGCACTCACGGGAGATGCTGCTGGTACTGGTGACGGTCGCGGCGGCCACGCACCCGCTCGGCGTGATTGTGCCGCTGCTGGCCCCGTGGTGGTTCCGCGGACGGCGCACCGTCCTACCGGTATCGCTGGGCGTCATCT
>JADZAD010000142.1 GCA_020852775.1 Anaerolineae bacterium | reverse complement strand
GGGGCTCAATGGCGGTGATCGGGCGTGGCGCGGCGGTGGCACGGGCATTTGGCATCAGCTTCCGGGGCTTTCCGGCGTGGCTGGTCTGGATGGCGCTGCACCTGTTCTACCTGATCGATTTCAGGAATCGTGTGGTAGTGATGCTGAACTGGGCCTACGACTACTTCCTCTTTGATCGCAAGGTCAGGCTGATCATGCAGCAGACAGAAAGTGGCGGGCTGCCAGCCTCATCTCCACCGGCTGGCTCACAGGGATGAGATCGATTGCGGCTGTGGCAAGGGGTATGCTACACTGAATCCAGTCCTCGCCGGGCGTCGTTCAGGGCGCACGACCACCCATCTGGCGAACCGGGTAGCTGTCAGGATGCCGATGCAGAAGAAGATACTGATCGCCGACGCACATCCGGAAAGCCTCCACGTACTTCTCAATCGCCTCCTGGAGCGTCTGACCTCCTGGGAACTGGTGGTGCTGATCACTGAGGACGGCTACGATGCCCTTGAGACCGCGCTCCATGCACGCCCCGACCTGATCCTGCTCACGGTGATGATGCCCGGCCTGACTGGCTTTGAGATTGTCCGGAAGCTCAGGGCCGATCCGGCCACGCGGGATATCATCGTCATGCTGACCTCTGATAGGCCTCACCCCCAGGAGGGGGATATCGCGGCGGATGCCTGGGTGGATGAGTTCATCCTCGCCCCGTATGATCTTGCCGACCTTCCTGAGCGGATTGAGATGGCGCTGAACCGGTCTGCGACTGCGTGAAGGGACCCCATGGATCGCTGTGACGCAATCGTCCAGCAACTGCGGGCACAGGCCAACCCGGATAACGTTGCCGGGATGGCCCGCTTCGGCATCACGGGCGGCGAGGTGCTGGGGGTGTCCGTCGCCACGCTGCGCGGAATCGCCCGGGATGTTCGCTGTGACCATACGCTGGCTCTTGCGCTATGGGATACTGGCATCCACGAGGCGCGCATCCTCGCCTCGATCATTGATGACCCGAAGCAGGTCACTCCGGCCCAGATGGACGCCTGGGCCGCAGACTTTGACTCGTGGGACGTATGTGACCAGTGCTGCATCAACCTGTTCCGGCGTGTGCCCTGGGCGCATGACAGGGCCCGTGAATGGTGCGTCCGCCCGGAGACGTTCGTGCGCCGTGCCGGGTTTTCGCTGATCGCGACGCTGGCTATCCACGATCGCAAGGCCTCTGACGAGCAGATGGCCATGTTCCTGCCGCTGATCCGGGAAGCTGCGACCGACGAACGGAACTTCGTGCGGAAGGCGGTCAACTGGGCACTCCGCCAGATCGGGAAGCGCAGCCCGGCTCTACACACGCAGGCGATCCAGGCCGCGGTGGAGATTCAGCAGATAGACTCAAAAGCGGCTCACTGGATCGCCGCCGACGCGCTGCGCGAACTCCGGGGGGTGGCGGTACTCAGGCGGCTTGGCCTGGAGGACTGAAACCTGCGGCTGCTGTCACTCTGCGAGATGCAGGGTGAAGCAGACACGCGCGCCGTGGCCTGGCGGCGCGGCCTCGGCCCAGATTTCTCCGCCATGTGCCTGGATGATGTGCCGCGCGATCGCCAGCCCCAGCCCGGTGCCGCCACTCTGCCGCGCCCGGTCGATGCGGTAGAAGCGTTCAAAGACTCGCTCACGCTCCTCCTCGGGGATGCCCGGCCCGGTGTCAGTTACCGTGACCTGCACCATCTCGCCCTTTGTCTCTGCGTCGATCGAGACATGGCCCCCGGCGAGGGTGAACTTGATGGCGTTACTCAGCAGGTTCGATACCACCCGGCCAAGCTGGTCCTGATCCGCGAGGACTCTGATCCCGCGCGGCGGCTTGCCCTCCAGGGATATATGGCCCCGTTCGGCCTGTTCAGCGAAGCTCTCCAGCGCCTTCTGAACCACGTCACGCAGTTCCACAGGCGCAAGGATGAATTCCGCTCGTCCGGATTCGATCATTGCCAGGTCGAGCAGTTCCTGGGCCAGTTGGCGCAGGCTTTCGGTCTCCCCGGCGATCTTCGCCAGTGCGCTGTCCACTGCTTTCGGATTCTTGCCCCGGCGTAGCGTCTCGACCAGCAGGCCTATCGAGGTGATCGGGGTGCGCAGTTCATGGGAGATGTTAGCGACCATGTCGCGCCGCGCGCGGCCCAGCCGCTGAAGTTCACTGATATCCTCCAGCGCCAGTGCGATGTACTCTCCGCCGGCCTGTGGCAGGACTTGTGCCGTCCGCACCCGGTAGGCAGCCCCACCGATCGTCACCTGCCCGGTGTACTCGTCTCCGTCCGCCAGGGCATGGCTGAGGATGTCATCGATCTCGTGGCTGCGGCTGACAGCGATCAGCGACTGCCCCCTGATGCTGGCCTCAACCCCACCGATGCCAAATAGCTGCCGGGCAGCGGCGTTCATATGGACGATGTGACGATTGGCATTGACCAGGATAAGGCCATTGTAGGCGACTTCGCACAGCCCGGACAGGGCCGTACCGTCTGCCTGTGCGGCCTGCAGGGTGCGGTTCTGTTCAACCAGTGACAGCACTTCCTCATGGAGGATGGCCTGCTGGCGGAGTCCATCACGCCAGCGAAGGAAGAATATGGCGGTAGTGATACCCAGTGTGATACAGAGGACAGCGAGAATGGTCACGGCTATGCCTCGAATCGGTAGCCTATCCCGCGCACGGTGATGATGTGGCGCGGGTTTGACGGGTCTTCCTCGATCTTCTGGCGCAGCCAGCGAATATGCACATCTACCGTGCGGCTGTCACCATAATAATCGTAACCCCACACTCGTGAGAGGATCAAATCCCGCGAGAGCACTGACCCACGGTTACGCATCAGTTCTGCCAGCAGGTCAAACTCCTTGCTGCTCAGGTGCAGTTCTTCTGTGCCGCGGAAGGCCCGGCGCGCGGTCACATCGAGGCGGATATCGCTGGACTCCAGCATCTGCATGTGAGTCGACTGCCCCGGGGCGCGGCGCAGCACCGCCCGTACCCGCGCCATGAACTCGCCCAGATCGAATGGCTTGGTGATGTAGTCATCCGCGCCGCTGTCCAGCCCGACCATCTTATCCCCGGCGGTGCCGCGCGCTGTCAGCATGATGATCGGCGTGTGCCTGATATCCGCGTCTTTGCGTACCAGCCGGCAGACGGTCAGGCCGTCGAGCCGTGGCAGCATGATATCCAGCACTACCAGGTCGGGCTGATGCTGGCGAATCAGGTCGAGGGCGGCTTCACCGTCCCCCGCCGTGTAGACTTTGTAGCCGTCCTTTTTCAGATTGTGCGCCAGCGTCTGCTGCAACGTGGGCTCATCCTCAACGACCAGAATCGTAGACATAAACGGTGTTTCCTTAACGCCAAAGGTCTGATGCGATCAGTATAGAGGCCGAATGTTAAGGAAACAAGCAAAAGGAGCCCCGGCAAAGGCGGCCCGTCTTAATTACGGCAGAGAAGCGCCTGCCGAATGCCGGGTACGGCGCTACGGAGCAGTCTGCAACTGCTGCAAGATCGTGTCAAGCTGTCCGGTCATGCCCAGGTAGAGGCCTGCTGCGCTGTTGACCAGCGTAAGCAGCAGGGTGAACGCTGAAAGCCCGATGCCTGCATAGGCCAGTGTTCGCCTGTCAGTGTCGCGCCCCAGCACACCCAGCACCACCCCAACGATCCCCAGTGGGCAGCCACAGAGCGGGATGAGCCATGCACACATATTGAACACGCCCAGCGCCAGCGATGCGATCGCCATCCACTGGCGGTCGCTGGCAGGCGCAGAGCCGGTGGCGGGAGAGAAGCCTTCCACGGTTGATCCTTTCAGGTGACGAACAGGGTATTCGCATTGGAATAAACCGGGCAGACACCCCGGTTACCTGATATTCTGCGGCGGCTTCTTACCGGATGTCAATACCGGGCCGTGGCACCGGCCGGATTCGCTGCCAGCGCAGGTCAGCCAGCACGGGCAGGTGATCCGCGCCAAAGTCCGGGCCCACCCAGGCTGTGAGAATATCGAAATGATCAGTCACCCAGATCATGTCCATTCGGACGAGCAGCGGCGCAGGCAGCACCCAGGCCGGCGCGGGCCATGTCAGGCCGAGGCCTGTGCCACGCTGGCGGAAGGCGTCCTGCAGCCCGGCACGTTCAAGCATCCGATATTCGACCGTCTGGTCACTGGTGTTGAAGTCGCCAGCCAGAATGGTTGGAGAATCTGTGTCGATCTGGCGGGTGAGCAGCCGGATCGCCTCACTGTTCCGCGCCACGTACAGGTTCAGCGGGCCGCCGGTACCAGGCGGCGGAGGATGGGCATTGAACACCTCCAGCGGCATGCCGTCAACCAGGATTGTGGCAGTTTCATAAGGCAGGGACAGGTACTCTGGCGGATAGAAGACCTGCTCTTCGTGTATCGGATGGCGGCTGAGCAGGCCGATACCCGGGATGCCTTCCGGGTAATGAACCTGGTAGGGATAAAGGTCACTCAGTTCGCTGGCCAGGTCTGTCGCTGCACGTGGCCCGACTTCCTGCAGCATGACGATGTCCGGCTGCTGCTCACGCAGGTAAGCGATCAGCCCGGCAGTATCCACACTGTCGTTGAGCAGGTTGTAGGTCATGATGCGGAGCTGGCGGCAGGGGGTCTCCTGGGCTGCGCAGGCGCGGTTGCCCGGCACTGACGGCAGGAATAACGCTCCGAACAGCACCAGAAAAGCCAGAACACCGGTTGCGCTGAACACCGCCCGCCACCAGCGCCGGGCTATCAGCAGGGCGGCAGTGAGCGGAATGGCGGGGATAAGCAACCACGGGGTGAGGATCGATCCGGCCGCCACCGGCCAGAGGCGCCCACCGGTGGTGTAGCGCAGAGTCAGGTAGGCCACAACTCCTGCCACGTACAGATCGCAGGCTGCCAGCCCGAGCCGCTCCGCTGTCAGCGTGGCTCTCTTATCTGTGGGAGCCGGATGCCGGTCATCTGTGCCTTGCATAGTGAGACCTCGCAGGACTGCGGCGGGTGCCTACCAACGCAGATCGGCTATGACAGCCCGGTGATCGGAGCCGGTCGAACCCACCGGACGGGCCATTTCCGCAGTGAAGGCGTCACTGTACCACACATAGTCAATCCGGATGATAGGCAGCAGAGACACCGGCAGGCTGCCGACCCGCGGCAGATACTGGCTGGCGGGGTAGGTCAGCCCGAAGCCCCATCCCGCCTGCTCAAATGCATCTGTCAGGCCTGCCGCTTCAAGCATGGTATGCCCACTGGTCTTGTCTGTCAGGTTCAGGTCCCCGGCGAGGATAGTTGGTTGTCCATCAGCCGCGAGCCCGGCGACGTGCCGGATCGTCGGCCCGGAGCGGACGATATAGCGTGACTCATCGATGGTTGGGCGCTCCGGATGGGTGTTGATCACCCGCAGCGGCTCTCCGTCAACATCGAGTGTGGCAACCTGATAATAGCCCATCTCAGCGGCCCCCAGCGCCTCTGTGGTGATCGGGTAGCGGCTGAGGATGCTCATCCCCGGCACCCCCAGCGGATGATGCGCCTGATAGGGATAAAGATCGGCGAGATTCGTGCGCAGGCTGCGTGAATAGGGCTGCCCGACTTCCTGCAGCACGACGATGTCAGGGTGCTGCTCACGCAGCAGAATCAGCAGTTGGTCGAGGTGCGCCAGGTCATGTCCGACGTTATGCGTGAGCACCCGCAGCCGGCGGCAAGGCGCCTCCACCTCCGCCGCACAGACGCGCCCGGGTGATACAGGAGGCAGCAGCAGGCCACCGAACAGCCAGATGAAGGCTAATACGCTGACCCCGGTCAGCCCCGCGAGCGGCCAGCGCCGCGCCAGAAGCGCCCCTGCCAGCACGGGCAGTGACGGCAGCAGCAGCAGATGCGCCAGTGTGATCAGCGGGATCAACGGCCACAGCCGCTCACCACTGGCAGCCCAGAGCAGCAAAAAGAGCGCCGCGATACCTGCATAGCCATAGGCAATCAGCACGAAGAGGGAAGTGCGCAGCGGCCGGAGTTTCTGAGCGTCGGATGTCATAACCAGTGTTTTAGCAGGTGATTGCCGGGCAAGTTATACTCGCTCTCAGCGCCTGAGTGTGCGTCTGCGAAGTGCTTTATGCAAGATACCGTAGTCCTACCCCTCTCGGATTTGGACCGCGAATGGGCGCGCCACCTGGGCGTCGAAAGCTGGGGGGCTGAGTGCGTGGTGTCACGCTTCCGGCTGGCCTATCCACACCGTCTGCCAGGCTTTGTCGCCTGGAAGCAGGATGAGCGGGTCGGGCTGCTCACGTATCATATTGAAGGCCGTATCTGTGAGATCGTCAGTCTGGAAAGCCTGCGCGAGGGGATCGGTGTGGGTACGGCACTGCTCGACAGCGCATGCCAGGCTGCGGCTGAGGCAGGCTGTCACTGCCTGTGGCTGATCACCACGAACGATAATCTTTACGCACTGCGCTTCTATCAGCGAAACGGTTTCCGGCTTACCGCGGTGCATCCCGGCGCGGTAGATGAGGCCCGGCGCCTCAAGCCGCAGATTCCACTGACTGGGTTCGACGGCATCCCTATCCGGGATGAGATCGTGCTGGTACGCATCATTTCCTGAACTACCCCGGAGGCCCCATGTATCGTTTTGACCATGCCATCATCGTTGTGAGTGATCTCCAGGAGGCCGCGGACGGTTATCGCCGTCTTGGTTTCACGGTGACGCCGGGCGGGGTACATGCAGGTGGCCGTTCACACAATGCCCTGGTGATCCTCGAAGATGGCACCTATTTCGAGCTTTTCGCGCTGACCGATCCTGTACTCACAGGGAGGCTGCGGACGGCGCGCGCGATTGGCGAGTTAACGATGCTTATCGACCAGCAGACCGCCATCGACCAGCGCTTCTTCGCCTCCGTTGCCTGCGGGGATGGGCTGGCGGATTTCGCAGTGGTGACGGGCGCGATGGGTGAAGACGTTGAGCGGCTGCGCGGCGCCGGGCTCGTGGTCGATGATCCGCTCGCCAACGGACGCCAGCGCCCGGACGGGGCCGAGATCCGCTGGCGGCTGGCGATTACCCGGCTGCCACTACCGTTCCTGATCCAGGACGACACGCCGCGTTCCCTGCGTGTGCCAGAGGGCGATGTCGCCTTCCATCAGAACGGGGCGAAGAAGCTGCTTGGTATGGTCGTGGCGGTATCCGATGTGGCCGGGGCCGGGCGGGGCTATTCCGCGCTGCTGGGGCCGGGCCGGGCGGATCAGACAGTGGTTGAAGGCGCCGGGCGGACGCTCGATTTCGATCTCTCCGGGGTAACCATCACGCTCGCCGAGCCTGACGGCCCCGCCAGCCCGCTGAGAGAGCATATGGCCCAGCGTGGTGAAGGCCCGTACAGGCTATCACTGTTTACCGAGTTCGTATCGGAGGACGGGCCGCTCTTCACGGAGGAGACTTACGGAGCACGTATTGTCCTGGTCAGCGATGCCCACCACTGACACGCCACCTGCCGGCGACCGTGGGCTGCTCACTCATCTGGCCCGCGTGGTCTACCCGGCGCTGGAGACAGGCGGCGCCTTCCCGGATCAACAGGCGGCGCTGGCGGCTCTGCTCAATACGATACTGAACCGGATGGCGGAGGCACGAAGGCTTCCGCCAGTGCCTTTCTTCCTCGCTGACGTTCCCCCACACCCACCACTGACCCTGCCGGACGCTGACTGGAAGGCCGCTGCGCTGACCCTCCCCGGACGGCTCTATGCGATGCTGCTGGCGGGCCGTCATGCCGCGGGCAGCTATTACACCCCGGACGTGATCGCCGGGCAGGTTGCGGCCCGCGTGCTGGAGCCTGATATGCCGGCTGCCTCCTCTCCGCCGGCTGTCTGCGACCCTGCCATGGGTGGGGGCGCTTTCCTGCTGGCGGCGGCGGAAAGCCTCGCGGCGCGGTTGTCCACCAGCCTGCCGCCCAATGAGGCACGCTGGCAGGCGCTGCAGAAGCTCTACGGACTGGATAGCGACCCGGCGGCGGTTATACTGGCGCGGGCCGCATTATGGATGTGGCTGGGTGACCCGGATCGAGATAGCCAGGCCACGTTGGAACATCATCTCTATACGGCCGACGCGCTGCTGGATGATCTCCCCGCAGGCTTTCCGTCT
>JADZAD010000141.1 GCA_020852775.1 Anaerolineae bacterium | reverse complement strand
GGCAGCAGGGGTTCAATGCGCCGGACAAACTCCTCTCGTTCCTCCGGGCTGAGTTGTTCCACCATTCTGACCAGTGTCTCAATTACGACGCGTTCCATGATGTAGGCCTCAGTTCGGCTTACCGGGCAACCATCCTGATTCTACAAGATACGACCGAAGCGTAGTGTGCTGGAAAATCCCGCCGGGCGTCATGGTGCAGGCGGCGGGAAGTTGTCCGCCGAATGCCGCGTGGGACGACAGAAATAGTTCGTCCGCTCATCAGTTCAGCCCACACCCGCATACACCGCAATCCCCATAGCCCCCAGTAACAGGACTGTAGTCGCCACGGTGACAAGCCATAGTCGTCGATCCATACGGAACATCGGCAGTCCCATCAGCAAGATTGAGGCGAAGAAAAGCAGGAGATAGGGCACGAGAATGTCCGGGCGTGCTGGAGACCGGAACTCGACCGTCCAGAGATAGTCCACAACGACCATGAGCGCAATGAACGTAAGATACACGGCAGGGCCGCACCACTGCAGCCATTTGGCTCTCGCACGGACGAAAGCGATGAGTGCCAGCGCTGCGGGGGCTGCGAGCACAATCATCGCGTAGCCAATGAGGTGATTGATCGCCATGCTGCCGGTGCGCACCCGTGAAAGGAATCCCACCGCCTGCAATAGATTGACGGTATTCACCACACCCCACACGGTAAGCGCTGCCCACCAGGGGTAGACACTTGTCTGAGCTGGCAAGTTTGTATCCTCCTTTTGTCTGTAGCTTTCTGCATCCTTCAGCGGCCACTGGTTGTCTTCGTCTGCTGCTCGATAGTATAGACGTAATGTAGTGCGGATGGCTCAGCGTCGGTGCTGCTTCCTCAGCACAGCGAGCGCTTCCGCGACGCTGGAGTACTGGCTGTGTCTGGGGAGACTGGCGGCCTTCACTCATACAGGCGAGACTCCCCGACCGCTGGCATCTGCACCTGCTCGTAAGTCGCGCTGGTCTTGTCCCACCACAACCAGACATAGCGGGGGTCGTCGAGTGGGTGGGTGTAGCTGAACATCGCCTGCGTGATGCGCCCGTCCCCCGTCATGCCGGTCACCTCGATCCTCACCTTCACTGGCCAGGCCTCAACCGGGCCGCTGATGTCGCCCGTCACGTCGTGCAGCATGACCCTATCACCCACGCGCAGCGGGTCGCGTGGGTTGTAGAATAGCCCTTCAAGCGCCCGGTAGACGTTCTCCAGGTGGAACTCTGTCACCAGGCCACTGGCCTCATCGAGGATCGCGCCGGGCTGTGGCGTGTAGCCGCCCTCCGGCGTCACAACGATGGTGCGGTCGTCGAGCCGCTCGATGCGTACCGGCGAAAAGCCTGAAGTCAGATAGTTGATCGAGGCGGGCATCGGCTCAGTGGTAAACAGGCGCATCATGAGCCCGGCCACGTAGATCATCTCGCCGGGCGGGTTGATGACCTGCAGGTGCTGCCCGGCCAGCGCAGGATCGCTGCCAAAGTCAACCACCTTCACCTGCTCGCGGGCTGACGCTTGCGTGGAGGACGCGTTCGAGAGGATGAAATAAGGTGAGATGAGCAGGTGCAGCACCAGCAGCATCGGCACGCTGATGCGCAGCAGGATCACCTGGAAGCGGTTCAGCAGTGCGGGCCCCCCCATCCGGGCCACATCCACCAGCAATTGCCCCACCAGCCCCATCACGCCCAGGCTGACGAAACCGAGGTTGCGGTTGCCGGGGATGCCCGAGACGAGCGGAACGCCCGCGCAGAGCAGCCCGATCAGCCAGAAGGTTGCGGCCCGGTGCTGTTTCAGGACGGGAAAGGCCGCCAGCACCAGCAGTCCGAGCGGGATCAGCGTGAAGGTAGCCGTCAGCGCCTGTGCATGAGGAGCCATAGCGATCATCAGGTCAAGGATCGGGAGCCCCGCTGCACTTGAGAGCACGAGCGGGTAGCGGGCAAGGGCCTGCGTGACGAAATCGACAGGATTCAGGATCGGATCGATATACAACAGCGAACCGCTTGCCCCGTACCCAAGAGTCGAATACATGACACGCCAGAAGATCGTGATCAGCAGGAAGGGCAGCAGCCGTGATACCCGGTTGATCCAGCGGTCGTCATCGAGCACCAGCAGGCAGGCGAACAGGTAGGCGAAGGTCACCAGCCCCATCTCCGAGGCCAGCAGCGCGATGGCATACGCGCTGCTGGCCCCCGCTATGAGCCAGCCCTTCCGACGGACTGCGCCTTCCCGACAGAGCCATACGCTGAGGACGCCAAACGTCATCGCGATCATGGCGTGGCGATTGCTGATCCAGCCCGCCGGGCCGGTGAACACGTCGTCCACCGCCAGCAGCAGGCTTGCCAGTCCGGCCACCACCATGCTACCGGAGACGCTCCGGTAGAGCCGGTAGGCCAGCACGAGAAACAGGATGAACCAGAGCAGGCTGTGCAGGTGCAGCGGCAGCGGCATATCCGGCCAGAGGGTGAAATCGAGCGCCAGCGAGAGGGAGGACAGCGGGCGGAAGAAGTTCGTCCTGATCCGATCGGAGGCCCACCACGGCATGAAGCCCTTGTCCCGCCCAGCGACAAAATACAGCGGTGAATCCGGGGTGAAACCATACAGGTTCAGCGGGCCGTGCAGGGTCACCTCTCTGATCGCCTCCGTCCAACCGACCCTGGACTGCGCGTAGGGGGAGAACTCCAGCCGGAAGCCATAGTCATCCTGGAAGAAGCCGGAGACCACGAGCGGGATATACAGCAGGCAGGCGAGCAGCAGGACCAGGACGATCCAGTAGCGGGAAGCGATTACCGGACGCAGTGCGAAGCCGATC
>JADZAD010000140.1 GCA_020852775.1 Anaerolineae bacterium | reverse complement strand
TGGCGTTATCAAACTGGTCAGGCTTCGAGAAGTTGTAGTACTCCGAAGGCGCGCCGGGGGCGTGGGCCGTCTCACCGAGGCTGCTCAGGATTTCCGCCACATCCTCCGAGTACAGCAGGGCCTCGAAGGTGGGCAGTTGTTCGACAAGATGATTCTGCACGGCCTCCATGAACACCTGGACGAACTGGGCCCAGTGCCCCCAGGTGGCGGGGAGCATATGCCCATTCAGGCGGCTGTGCTCCTGAATCTGCGGGTACACGTTCCAGAGTTCTTCTGCGGCATCGGCAAGGTTGAAGATACCCGCGCGCCACAGGGCCTGCCCGAAGGAGTCGACGGCCTGTCCACCCTGCTCCAGCAGAGTGGCGAAGGCTGTCAGCATGTGGGCATATGAACGCTCATATGAAGAGGAGTGCCCGACGATTTCGCGGCATGCCGCATCCAGGGAAGCATGAATAGCAGCATCATCAAGCACGTCCAGTACGTAGTGCTCGATAGCCGTATAGGTCGGGTCATCAGTTGCTTCCCACAGCTTCTGGCACTGGTCGAGAAGGCTATTAAGAAGATCGACACCCGCCTGAGTCAGGAACGATGCCACTTTTTGTTGCGACATACTAATCTTAACGGCAGCCTGGGATTACGAGATAATACGGACGATCAATCAATACGTCACTTGCCTGCCAGAGACTCACAGCGTATCATCTACCATCATGGGTCATTGCAAGTCATTATAAGCTATACCACCTCCGGAAGCATAGTGCTGTTGGTCTATTGTTTGCGTAACAGTACTTACTACCTTCCAGTATCCGACATCTCTGAGGATCCGTGAACCTTCCCCTCTACTGGCCCTATATCCTTGCGGCAGCCCTGCTTGTGGCTGGCCTGCTTACCGGGTGGTTTCTGGGCCGGGCCGGCAAGGCGCCTCGCAAGGCCGTTACCTCTCATGCTGACGAACATCCCCCCGTCACCGGGGCGATTTACCAGCCCGCCAAATCTGATCTGCAGCGCATGGATGGCGAGATCAACCGTCTGACACAGGCCGTCTCTGCAGCGCGCCAGCAGATCAGCGACAACACGCGGGAGTACCAGAGCCTGCTTCTGACACTCGATGAGCGCCGGGCTGAGGTAGAGGCGGCCCGCGGCCAGATGACCGCGTTGCAGGCCCAGATGCGGGAGCATGCCGAAACCTCTGAGACGCTGCTGGGCAAGATCGACGCGGCCCTGGAGGAAATCGAACTGCTGGAACAGCTCAAGGAAACCTACGCCAGCCGTCTGAACAAGCTCACGCAGCAGGCCCAGTGGCAGGACAGCGAACTGAGAATGCTGCGGCAGACGATCAAGGCCCGAACGACGGAAATCGACGAGGCGCGTGCCCTGCTGGAACAGCATGACGCGGATCATCACCGCCTGACGCGCCAGCGCCAACAGCGGGAAGTGGATATCGCGCACGTGGCTCAGATGCTGCGCGAGCAGGAAGAGCAGCTTCAAACGCTGCTGCGCGAACGGAAGAAAAACGAAACATCAATCGTCGAGGCGCAGATCGTTTACCACCCCTCTGATCCACTGCCCGGCCGGCGCGGAGTGGCGATGCTCCCCTCCGGCGAAACTGTGTCCGACCCACTCTCATGGATTCCGCAGGCGGCCCCCGGCGCACCGGATGACGATCTCACCCGCATCCCCGGCCTGGCAGACCTGTATGCACGCCAGCTTCGCCAGCACGGCATCCGCACGTTCCAGCAGATCGCAGAATCAAAACCCCGGGACATCGAGATGCTGCTCAGTATCCCAGGGCACTTTTCGCCTGATATTCCCGGCTGGATTCGCGCTGCACAGTGGTACATCCGCAAGGATGACTGAGCCTGTCAGCGTGTCACCGCCACCCGTCAGCTTCTATGCATCATACGCCAGATTCGGCGCCAGCCAGCGCTCCGCGGCGCTGAGGCTCAGGCCCTTGCGCCGGGCGTAGTCCTCGACCTGATCCTTAGCGATACGCCCCAGCCCGAAATAGGCCGCCTCCGGATGCGCGAAATAGTAGCCGCTGACGGCAGCGGTAGGAACCATTGCGAAGTTCTCAGTCAGGCTGATACCGGCATGGCTGGTCGCGTTGATCAGCTCGAACAGAGTGCCCTTCTCGGTATGATCCGGGCAGGCGGGGTATCCCGGCGCCGGGCGGATCCCGCGGTAAGCCTCCGCGATCAACGCCTCATTGCTCAGGCGCTCATCAACTGAGTAGCCCCACAGGTCCTTCCGTACCTTTGCGTGCATCAGTTCTGCGAAAGCCTCCGCAAGGCGATCGGCCAGCGCCTTGGCGAGGATCGCGCGGTAGTCGTCATTTGCACTCTCGTAGCGCCGGACGACCTCATCCAGTCCGATCCCGGTGGTGACGGCGAACATGCCGATATAGTCCTGTACGCCGCTCTCGACTGGCGCGACGAAGTCCGCCAGCGCGAGGTTAGGCCGCCCCGGCGGGCGTTCCATCTGCTGGCGCAGCGTGTGAATCGTGCCCAGCGTATGGGTGCGGCTGTTGTCTGAGTAGATGTCGATGTCGTCGCGCCCGACGGTGTTCGCAGGGAACAGGCCGATGACAGCGCGGGCACTCAGCCACTTCTCCGCGAGCATCTGCTTCAACATGCTCTGCGCGTCGTTGAACAGGTGCGTGGCCGATTCGCCAACTGCCGGGTCGTTCAGAATATCCGGATACTTTCCGGCCAGTTCCCATGCCTGGAAGAACGGTGTCCAGTCGATATAACCAGCGATTTCGTCGAGGCTATAGTCCTCGAACACAGTCAGGCCGGGCCGGCTGGGTTTTGGCGGCTGATAGCTGTTCCAGTCGATCTGCTGGCGGTTAGCACGGGCTGCTTCCAGCGAAACGAGCGTCTGGCGAGACTGCCTGCCGGCATGGGCCACACGCAGGCCGCTGTATTCCTGCCGGACGCCTTCGCTGAATGTCGGGCGTGTTTCGTCATTCAGAAGCTGCGTGGCAACCCCGACCGCACGTGATGCATCGATCACGTGTACCACCGGCCCGCCTTTGTATTCCGGTTCGATCTTGACGGCGGTATGGACCTTCGAGGTGGTTGCTCCGCCGATCAGCAGCGGAGTGGTGAAGCCCTCACGCTGCATCTCGCGGGCGACATGCCGCATTTCTTCCAGCGATGGTGTGATCAGCCCGGAAAGCCCGATAATATCAGCGCTGACTTCACGCGCAGTGTCAAGAATCCGGGTCGCGGGCGTCATCACGCCGAGGTCGATGACCTCGTATCCGTTGCACTGGAGCACTACCCCGACGATATTCTTGCCAATGTCATGCACGTCACCCTTGACAGTAGCGAGCACAATCCGCCCGTTCGAGCGCGTGTCTCCAGCGGTTGCCTTTTCCGCCTCGATGTACGGGATGAGGTGCGCCACCGCCTGTTTCATCACACGGGCGCTCTTGACGACCTGCGGCAGGAACATCTTGCCCGAACCGAACAGGTCGCCGACGATGTTCATCCCCGCCATCAGCGGCCCCTCGATCACGTCAAGCGGGCGGGCCGCCTGCTGACGCGCCTCCTCGGTGTCCTCGATGATGTAGTCCGTCAGGCCGTGCACCAGGGCATGGGCGAGGCGCTCGTTCACTGGCTTATCCCGCCAGGCTAAATCTTTCTGGCGTCCCTTGCCTGACCCCTTGACCGTCTCCGCGAACTCTACCAGCCGTTCTGTCGCATCCGGACGGCGGTTCAGGATCACGTCTTCGACACGCTCACGCAGGTCCGGGTCAAGGTCGGCGTAGATCGCCAGTTGACCCGCATTGACAATCCCCATATCCATCCCGGCCTGCACCGCATGGTACAGGAACACGGAGTGGATCGCTTCACGAACCGGGTCGTTACCCCGGAAGGAGAACGATATATTACTCACTCCGCCGCTGACATGGGCGTATGGCAGGTTCTGCTTGATCCAGCGCGTCGCTTCGATATAGGCGATCGCGTATTCGTTATGTTCCTCAATGCCTGTCGCCACCGCGAAGATGTTCGGGTCGAAGATGATGTCTTCCGGCGCCAGCCCGACCTGTTCCGTGAGGATCGTGTAGGCGCGCTGGCAGATCTCGATCTTGCGGGCCAGCGTGTCAGCCTGTCCCTGCTCGTCGAAGGCCATGACGATCACCGCCGCGCCATAGCGCCTGGCCAGCTCGGCGTGGTGGATGAACTCGTTCACGCCTTCCTTCATGCTGATCGAGTTGATCACGCACTTGCCCTGAATACACTTCAACCCCGCTTCGATCACTGGCCAGCGTGAGGAGTCCAGTACGATCGGTACCTTTGCAATGTCGGGTTCGCTCATCAGCAGGTTGACGAAGCGCACCATCGCCGCTTCGGCGTCGAGCATGCCTTCGTCCATGTTGATGTCGATCATCTGCGCGCCGTTCTCGACCTGCTGGCGGGCGACAGCGAGGGCCTCTTCATACTGCCCGTTCAGGATCAGCCCGGCGAACTTGCGGGACCCGGTGACATTGGTTCGCTCACCGATGTTAACGAAGTTGGTTTCACGCTCCAGCGTGAGAGGCTCCAGCCCGCTCAGGCGCAGGCGCGGCTCGATGCTCGGTACCGGGCGCGGCGGAATGCCGCTGATTACCTCAGCAATCCGACGTATGTGCGCCGGGGTGGTGCCGCAGCAGCCGCCGACCACGTTGACGTACCCGCTCTCGGCGAAGTCACGCAGTACTGCCGCCATCGCCTCCGGTGACTCGTCGTACTCACCGAACTGGTTCGGCAGGCCCGCGTTCGGGTAGATGCTCACGCAGGAGCCGACGATACGTGACATCTCCTGAATGTACGAGCGCAGCGCCTCCGCGCCGAGCGCGCAGTTCAGCCCGGCGATCAGTGGGCGGGCATGCGCCACGGAGTTCCAGAAGGCCTCGGTCGTCTGGCCGGAGAGGGTGCGCCCGCTGGCGTCAGTGATCGTGCCGGAAATCATCACCGGAAGGCGGAAGCCCTTCTCCTCGAAGACGACCTCGGTGGCGAAGATCGCGGCCTTGGCGTTCAGGGTATCGAAGATCGTCTCGATCATCAGGATATCGGCCCCGCCATCGATCAGGCCGTGAGCTGCATCCGCGTAAGCCGTGACCAACTGGTCGAAGGTGACGTTGCGCGCCCCGGGGTCGTTTACATCCGGAGAAAGCGATGCTGTACGGTTAGTAGGGCCCAGCGCTCCCCCGACGAAACGCGGCCTGTCCGGCGTCTTCTCCGTCATGCGGTCGGCGGCGGCCCTCGCCAGGCTGGCGGCAGCCCTGTTCATTTCGTAGGCGAGATGCTCAAGGTGGTAGTCGGCCTGTGAGATCGCCGTCGCGTTGAACGTGTTGGTCTCGACAATATCTGCGCCCGCCTCAAGATACGCCTCGTGGATCGCGGTGATGATCTCGGGCCGGGTCAGGCTCAACAGATCGTTATCACCCTTGAGGTCGTGCGGATGATCGGCGAAGCGTGCTCCCCGGTAACCCGCCTCATCCAGCCCGTAGGTCTGAATCATCGTTCCCATCGCACCGTCGAGAATGAGGATACGCTGACGGAGGGCATCTTTCAGGAGATCACTGCGGTTCATTGCTGCTCTTTCCACTGCGGCCGGCTGCGCGCTCCGCTTCGCTGAAAGCGTGGGCGGGCTGCCACCTGATGAGGGTCAATCATCTGGTTCAGAATGGAGTAGAGTATAGCGTCCGCTACTCTGTGTCAACAGGCCGCAGGCACACTGGTTACAACCTGCCTGCGGGCGATGGTTGCTACAGCCACCTTTCGTCCCCTATAATTCTGCATGTCCTGCGGGCGTAGATGCCGCCTGCGGATACGGGTCGAATGTCCCATACGCACTTCTCCGGATACTGCTATACTGAAGACAGTCGATCGTGCCAGCGGCGTACTCGCCTTGCGATGTGCCGGATCAGCGGGGGTTTCAGACAGACAGATGTCTCGCATCCTCTATATAGAAGACGAGTTTACCAACCGGCTGCTGATCAAGCGTGTGCTGGAAGCGCAGGGGCACGTCGTATTTGAGGCGGAGAGCGGTACCAGTGGCCTGCAGATGGCACAGACCTGTAATCCTGACCTGATTCTGATGGATATCAACCTGCCGGATATTGACGGCTACGAGTGTACGGCGCGCCTGCGTAAAATGCCCGATTTCAACACTCTGCCGATTATCGCGCTGACCGCCAACGCGATGGTAGGAGACGCTGACAAGGCGCTGGCCGCCGGGTGTGACGGGTATATCTCCAAGCCCATCGATGTGGATACCCTCCCCCGACAGGTGATGAACTTCATCAACACGCGTAGCAGCAAAGGAATCCCGCTGAGGGATTCTCCGCTGTCCGGGGGGGCCGGCAGGCTTCCCGGACGCGATCGCCGGACGACCTGACGACCGTTAACACGGTCTTGCTGGGGGTAAGTCATGGAGCCCGTAAAGCCTGATACCAAAGTTTCCGCCGAGAAGCCCGGGCCAGTGACGCCCGCGGCAAAGCCGGAAGGCGCGGGGGTACTCCCCTCCGGCGCGAAGCCTGCCGCGCTCCCCGCGACCGCACAGGCGGGTACGCCTGCGCTCTCGCCCACGGCACAGGCTACCCCCGCAGGCCCCGCGCCTGCGGCATCCGTCCGCAAACCAGTGATCGATCCCGCCAGGGCACATGTGCTGGTTGTCGAGGATAATGTACCAAACTTCGTGCTGATCGCCCGCATGCTGGCCTATATGGGCATCCAGCGCTGTGAATGGAAGACATCCGGCTGGCAGGTGGTTGAATTTGCCGACACACTGCCTCATATCGATCTGATCCTGATGGACATCCGGCTTCCGTATGAAGACGGCTTTCAGGCGCTGGAGAAGGTGCGTGCCAGTTCACGCCTCAAGGACACACTGGTAGTGGCGGTCACTGCGGAAGCCAGTGCCGAACAGATGAAGCGGGCAAGAGAGGCGGGGTTTAACGGCTTCCTCGGCAAACCGCTTGACCCGGATCGCTTCCCGGATCAGATCAGGCGCATTCTCAACGGCGAGCCGGTATGGGAACTGCACTGAACGCACGTGATAACCATGGGGGCTCACTCGGGAGATTGAGCCCCTTGTTGTTTATCGGGCCTGTTGAACGTCATGGTGTGGTTGAGGGATAGAAGATCATGGC
>JADZAD010000139.1 GCA_020852775.1 Anaerolineae bacterium | reverse complement strand
TGCCCGGGCTGAATGCGACTTCCGGCAACCGCTCGTGCTTGGTGACACGGCGCAGGTCTACATGCGGACTGCCCGCATTGGTACGAAGAGCTACGATTTTGAATACGCCATCACCCGCGACAGCGACGGGATGATCGCCGCTGTCGGGCGAACGGTGCAGGTGATGTTCGACTATCAGCGGAATCAGTCGATCCCGGTACCTGCGGCCTGGCGTGAGGCGCTGGCCGCTTATGAGCGGGCCCCTATCGTCTAGGGCCCCCCTAATACCAGGGAGGTGCAGACAGCGCTGCAACCTGTTCTCGTTCTCTGCGTAATACTAAGTGCATCAGGTTTGCGCCGACTACTGACTGTAAAAGAGAGGGTTAACTGAGATGGCATATACTGTCCCTGCAACCAGCAAAACACCCGCACTGATCGTCTACCTGCTCGATGTGAGCGGCTCAATGGGCGAGGAAATCAGCGGAAAGCCCAAGATTGAGATCATCTCCGACGCGCTCCATCAGGTAGCCGTCCGTATGGTGCAGCGCAGCACCAAAGGTACGACTGTCGCGCCGCGCTATCGCATCGCCATGTATGCGTACAGTTCGCAGGTCACCGACCTGCTCGGTGGAATTAAGACCGTCGCCGAGCTGGCACAGATGGGTGTGCCTCGCCTGCAGCCAATGGACGCGACCGACACCGCCGCCGCCTTCCGTGAAGCCGAACGCCTGCTGAACGCCGAACTTGGCAACCTGCAGGACTGCCCGGCCCCGCTGATCTGCCATATGACCGACGGTGAGTACAACACCGGCGGCGATCCGGAGCCGATCGCCCGGCGCATCATGAACCTGGCTGTGCCGGACGGCAACGTGCTGATCGAGAACATCTTCGTAACCGACAAAGCGCTGACGCAGGCCGTCTCTGATCCGAAGAACTGGCAGGGCGTGACGGACGAAACGCCGCTTGCCTCACCCTATGCTGAGACCCTGCTGCGGATGTCATCGCAGATACCGACGACCTACGCCAGCGTCATGGCCGAGATGGGCTACCGCCTCTCGCCGGGGGCGCGGATGTTCTTCCCCGGGAATGCGCCTGAGATCGTCGAACTGGGCTTTGCGATGAGCGGCGCGACCCCGGTCACGCCGGTTATGGCCCCGTAGCCGCACCCCGGCCCACACACGTATCGTCAACACCGGGCGGGCCGGGGCGTTTGACCCTTGCCCGCCCGCATCATGATTGGCACCGCAGCCAGATGGGGCCCATGCCTGCAAACGACGACAGCCAGCACTTCGTGCGGGTGCGCCAGGACATCGAGACGCCGCTCACCACGCTCCGGACCGAGCCGGGGATGGCGCTGTATCTCTATGCGCGTTCCGGGGACAGCGTCAGCGCCGGGACGGTCGGGCAGGATTACGTCGCCTTTCAGCACAATCGGACGAACCTGACCTTCGCGGTCTGCGACGGCGTCGGGCAGTCGTTCATGGGAGATCTGGCGGCGCGTATTGTCGGCGACGGGCTGAATGACTGGCTCTGGGCGCTGGACAGGCCCACTGATGAGCAGGACTTCGCGCAGCAGGTTACCGAGGCGCTCAATGAACTGACAGAAACCAGTGCAGGCCAGGTCACAGCATATCAGCTCCCGGCCCATCTGCCGGCTATTGTCATGCAGGCGCTCGAAATGCAGCGCCGGTATGGCAGTGAGGCGATGTTTGTCGCAGGCCGGATCGCCCTCGACGGCCCCGATCCATGGGTGGCGCTGTGCTGGCTGGGTGATGCCCCGGTGGCAGCGATCGATATCGATGGCAAGCTGGTCGATCTCGGCCCGCACGGGCGCACCTCCGAACGCTGGAACGCGACAACAGGAGTCAAGGGTACGGTGCATACCTGGGTCGGCAGCGCCCGCCATGTAGCGCGGGTGGCCGGCTATACCGATGGCCTGAGCATGGGGCACGGCAACGTCCCCACCGATGCTGACCTGGAACGCCTGATGAAGCTCTGGGCGACCGACCCACCTTCAGATGATGCCTCGCTTTTTGACGTGCGCCTTGCCCCCAGCCCGGCGACCACCGGGCAGAAGCTCCTGCCCGCTCCGGTTGTGCCGGCAGAACAGCAGCCGGGGCCCATCGAGGCGCGGCCTATCGAACTACCTGACGGTGAGCGCACCCCCATCAGCGGCATGTCACCCATCACGGCGGAGAAGCCCGCCAACCCGGCGGAAAGCTGGCGCCCGCTGGAGCGGCAGGAGAAGCAGGCCGCACCGGAGAAGCCTGCCGGAGAGCCGGAGACTGGGGGTACTCTGACAATCGAACTGCCCGATCTCAGCAAGCTGGCCGAGGGCAAAGACCTCTCGACGCGTGAGGCGATCCGGGTGTGGCAGCAGGCGGCGATGGCTGGCCTGACCAGCGCGGCCCTGGCCATCTCAATGACGATCTACCTGCTCAAGGAACAGGAAAAGGGAAATAAGCCGGACAGCCATGAGTAATATCCGCGAAGTCCAACCCTATTACACCAGCTTCAAATACTCGCTGCGCCGGTATTACGTTGATCGCTTCATGAACGAGCAGGCTGGTGCGCTGCGGGAGGGCAGCACGGTGCTGGACGTAGGCGGCCAGCGTGAGAACAGCCGCGGACAGTTCCAGATCGAGCAGTACCCGGTCAGGACGACCTTTCTCAACCTCATCGCGGAGAAGAAGCCGGATGTACAGGCGGACGGGGCAGGCATCCCTTTCCCGGATGGGCAGTTCGACGCGGTGCTGTGTTCCGAGGTATTGGAGCACGTACCACAGCCGGTGGGCCTCGTCACTGAAATGGCGCGCGTCCTGAAGCCGGGGGGCCGGATAGTGATCACCGGCCCGTTTCTTTATGGCTTCCACAGCGATCCTGATGACTACGGGCGCTATACGCACATCTACTGGCGTGAGGTTCTTACACGGGCAGGGTTCAGCGATATTGTGATAACGCGGCAGGGGCTGTTCTCCAGTGTGATGGTCGAACTGGCACGGGCGTGGCTGAACTACGAATATGGTCGTGGGCGCTTCAGGATGCGGGGGATCCGTGGGCTGGTGACGCGCACCTTCGGCTGGTTACGGAAACGCGCCCTTACCCTGGATGCTGATCCCGCCCGGCATGAGCACCCCTTCCAGCAGAACTACACCACCGGCTACGGGATCACGGCGACCAGGCGGAGCGGACAGGGGTAAACGGCAGGGCCTATGTTCAACCCGACTCTGGATACCCGTCTGACCATCGACGGCTACAGCTACACCTTCGCACCGCACCCGGTCGTGCCATCGATCCCCTGGGGGCAGGAAGGCCGCCATGCGATCGTCTTCCGCATTGAGAGCCACAGCGAGGCCTTCGCACTTAAGGTCTTTCGCCCGGCCTTCCGCCATGAGGGCCTGATTGACGCCGCCAACGGCATATCGCTATATCACTAACTGCCGGGGATGCGCGTCTGCCGGCAGATCGTCCTCACCCGGGAGACGCACAGCGATTTGGTCGCGCACTACGAAGATCTCGACTACGCGATGATGATGCCATGGATCGACGGGCTGACGTGGTTCGACGTACTGCAGCAGAGGGATCGAGTGACGCTGGATCAGAGCCGCGCACTGGCAGAGAGCATGGCATGGGTGCTTTACGGGCTGGAATACAACCATCTCGCCCACTGCGACCTGTCCAGTGGTAACGTCATCGTTGCGCCGGATATGGTGCAGATCAACCTGATCGATGTGGAAGACCTGTACACGCCCTGGCTGGAGCCTCCGCCCTATGTCTCGACAGGCTCGATGGGCTACCAGCATGGCGAATCGATGCGCAGCGGCCAGTGGAGTCCAACCGGTGACCGCTTCGCCGGGGCGGTGCTGGTCGCGGAGATGCTCGGCTGGGCGCACCCGGAAGTTCGTAAGCGGGCGTGGGGAGAGAGCTACTTCGCGCCGGATGAACTCCAGAAGGATTCCGACCGCTATACCGTGCTGGTCGAGGCAATCCGGCTGTACGACCCGGGCTTCGCCGAAGCCTTTGAACAGGCATGGCGTTCACGCTCCCTGGAAAGCTGCCCACCGCTGAAAACATGGTACGATCTGCTTGATCAGCTCCCGCGCGATCCGGTCGCCAGTTGGGCCCCGATTGATCCTGCGCTCTTTGCGCCGGAAAGACCTGAGCACAAACGCTTCCCCGGCGCGGCGCGGCGAGACCGGGGTGACACGCCGCCACTCACTGCCACAAATCCGAACACCATGGCCGCCAGTGCCGGAGCAAATCCACGCACCGGGGCGCTCCAGCGGAATACCCGTGGCTGCCGGAGGCTGGCGGTGATTTCAGGGCTGATCTTCACGATCGCCTGCTGCTTCCTGAGCATTCTGGCGGTTCAGGTCGCCGTGATCAACACGCTGTCCGCCCGCTGAGGCCACAGCCGTCACCGAGGGGATACCAGGCACACGATGGATTTTTCAGAGCATGGCGACCTGACGCCAATCCGTACACAGCGCATCCCGCAGAATATCGAGACACCGGCATCGTTCGTCCCGGTGCCTAACGCCTACGTGCGTTACGCCTATTCCCGCTCCAGTGACAGCATGGCCAGCCAGATCGAAGGGCAGGATTACCTGTGCTTTCAGCACAACGACCAGAAGCTGGATTTTGTGGTGTGCGACGGCGTCGGATCGTCATTCTGCGGCAACCTCGCGGCACGTATCCTGGGCGACAACCTGCTTGAATGGCTGTGGCTGCAGGATGTGCCACGGATGGGTAGTGGCAGCGCACTGGCCGAGGCGACAACCGCCT
>JADZAD010000138.1 GCA_020852775.1 Anaerolineae bacterium | reverse complement strand
TGTAGGGAAGAAAAGCCAGCATCTCCACGACGATCAACCCGGTAGCCAGTGTGACCGTTCCAGCCTGAATCCGCCCTGTAAACCGGCTCAGCGCATCGGCGAACAGCAGGCAGAATACCACCATCATTAGGAACAGCCACAGGTTGAAGTAGCGGTTGCTGATCGGGACACCCGCCAGTGCGTGGATCAAGGGCACGGTCAGCCCCAGCACGAGGATCGCAGCCCACCAGGCGTTCTCCGTACCCTCCTCAGCCTGCTTCACGCGGCTAGACACTGCGTAGAGCAGAGCAGGCCAGATCACCGTCGGAAAAACATTGGCGATGATCGCGGCGGCAAACATCGCCAGGAAGAGCCGGTAGGCCCACCAGCCGCCTGACAGGGCAGGCGCATCCGCCGGAGGCGCGAGGTGCAGCAGGTAGGTGCCTGCGAAGCCCAGCAGGAGCACCACGGTGACGATCCCGCCCACGGCTCGTGGGAACCAGCGGTTAAGGCGCCCATGCGCCACCGGGTGCGTATTCAGCCAGCGCTCGATGGCCAGGAGCAGCACGGCGCCGATCGCTATCAGCACGAGAGTAATCAGCGCCAGCCAGGGGGTGGACGCGATCGTGTGCGGATCAAAGGCGTTCAGCCGGTTGCCCTGCGGGCCCCAGTCATAGGGGAACAGCACATTAACGATTGGCAGCCCCCAGATCAGGTAAGGCCAGGCGATGTTCCAGCCAATCGACCGCAGGATGTCCCACTCACGCAGGATCGCGGTGAGCACCATGGTGACACTGCCGATCGTCAGCCCGATCGCGGCGGCGCCGGCTACGCCGGCAGCCAGCCGGGCAGCGCGCTCACGCAGTGTCCTGCCCTCACGCAGCAGGAGCCAGGTGAATACAAGCGCACTCAGGACAAGGATCGGTGAAGCGATCAGCTTCTCCTGGGAGGCCAGATACGAGGTAATGACGGCCATTACTCCCAGCCAGGTACGGCGCTCGCGCAGGGCAGCGATCGTGTAAAGCAGGCCCAACACGCCAAACAGCATCGAAATCAGGTCGTAGTTGTAGGTCTTGAACCCCAACATATTCGAGGGCAGCAGAAACAGCAGCGGCAGGTAGACAGCACCCAGAGTGATCCTGCTCAATGGTTTTGCATAGTGGCGGTCAAGGACATAGTGAATCCACAGGCCGACGATCAGGCCGAAGAACCAGTGCAACAGCTTGGCCAGCATCTTGTGCCCGGTCACACCGACGTAACCCAGCCCGGTCAGGCCGGAGACCTTATCGACTGCCTTGATCGTCGCGGCTACCAGGATGAACGTATCGCGAAAGACCTCTACCAGCTTGCTGTCCGCGTCCTGAATCAGGTACGTATCCGTGGGGTAAATCACATCCCCCATGAAGAGTGTTTCATCGATCCACAGGTACCCGGTGATCTGGTGCAGAGAGAGGAAGATCGGCACCACACAAAGTGCCGTGAGGGCCAGAGTTACCAGTGCAGAACGATATACGCGGGACAGATAGATCGCCAGCACCAGCAGCGCCACCAGCCCGGTCACAATCTCAGCAGTATTCACCCGCAATCTTCTCCCTTGCCCGAAACAGGTCCGCGCTTATTGTAAACGCTGGGTAGGGTGACTTCAACATGCCGGGGCCGCCCGGTTTGACTCTGGCCCACGACAGGTGTTTAATCGGACAAACAGGAACGAATCAAGCGTGTGACGGAAGGGGATTTCGCCATGCCTGACGTGAAGCTGGCGGTACCGTATCGCTCGCAGTTGGATAATGTAGACGCGGATTACTCGTTCAATGACTGTGGCCCGGCCTGTATCGCTATGATGGCGTCAGCGGCGGGGCACAACGTCACCGTGAACGATGTGTATAAGAACAACAACTACTGGGACAAGGGCCTGATCGCTGTCGGTACCATCAAGTCGTTCGGAGACTATTACGGCCTGAACCTCAAACGCCACAGCGATGCGCTTAAAACAAGCGGTGTGGAGGCGGCACGGCGCTGGATCGACGAAGGCCGTCCGGCCCTGATCCTGATGGAATACCGCCTGATCCGGGACAATGGCCTCAGCCACCCCAGCCAGCGGTTCGGCGGCGGGCATTTTGTCGTCATCACCGGCTATGGCGAGGGTGTGATCTACATCCACGATCCGCTCTGGCCGAAGCAGGAAGGCGCTTATCGCGCATGGCCGCTCAACATCTTTGAGCAGGTCTGGGCCGGGGCCGCCGGTGACCAGTATGATCGCACCGCGCTCGTCCCGGTGAGTGCCATCGCGGCGCTGGCTGCACCGCCGTATCCCTTGCCGGATGATGTGCAGCGCCGGATGAGGGCACGTACTGCGTATGACGGCTGGCAGCAGCCGCGCATTACAAGCGACGCCGACTATCAGGCTGCCCTGAGTTCGCTGGGCAACTTTGCCGCGACAAGTGCCGTCTACAAGGTGGCGGCTGGCGATACGCTGGACGCCATCGCGCAGAAGCAGATGGGCAGCGGGGAATTCTTTGCCGTGCTGGCCGCCTATAATGGTATTACTACCGCGAATCCGCACCGCATCGGGCAGGAAATCCGCATCCCGGCGCTGCCTCAGCCACCGGTAAGGCCGACACGCTTTACCAACCAGCAGGTGATTAACGCCTTCTCGGAAGTCTACAAGGAGCGGGGGGCTGCTTCCGGGGCGTTCTTCCAGGCGATGGAGCGCGCGGGGATCGGCGGGATTGCGGGCACCCGGCAGGCCCCATATACCAGCACCCCGATTGCCGACCTGCCGAACCTCGATATCGCTACCAGGAATGCGGTGCTTGCGAAGCTCGGCGCAGCCTCCGGGGGCGTGTCCAGTGAACTGCGCACGATGCCTGCTGCCTATTCCTTCACCAACCAGGATGTGATCAACGCGTTCGTGGCTGTCTACGGGGAACGCAACCAGCCGCCGGAAGCAGCCTGGCAGGCGGTGGTCGCGGCCGGGCTGGAAGACATTGCTAAAGCGCGTGGGGCCGCCTATAACGGCCCCGCCATTGCCACGCTGCCGAACCTTGACACGAGTACCAGGTCGGCGATCAGCACCCGTCTTGGGCAGGCGCTGGCCCGGAGCGCATCTCAGGCTGGCCTGCCACCCGTCCGGCCAGACGTCACACCACCCGCGGGGCGTACCATCACCAATCAGGAGGTGATCAACGCTTTCTATCACGTCCACAAACAGGCGAATGCCGCCGCAAACGACTACTGGTTGGCGCTGATGAACGCCG
>JADZAD010000137.1 GCA_020852775.1 Anaerolineae bacterium | reverse complement strand
TGCCGATCAGCCGCCAGCAGCTTCACCTGGTCGTAGGTTATCCCGGTGCGGCTGATGTCTGTCTGCACGGGATCGACGCCGAGGAGCGCCATAACCTCATCAGGGCGCGTGGTTCCCTGCTCCGCGAGCGCCAGTCCCATTTCCAGCACCGGGGAAGGCTCTGTGACCAGCCGGAGCGCGAAGATCAGTGGACGCAGGTCGCCTTCACCCTTACGGCGCCGCACCACCAGGGTCTCAGCCCCAAGGATCGCGGAGATTCGTTCACGCAGGGCATCGGCGCTGGAAGGCAGGCCGGAAGGGAAACGCACGACATACGTACCCGAACGCGTGCGGACCTGCAGCGGCGGCTCACGCAGGTCTGCCGGTTCCATACTGACCACCCGCAGCCCCGGCGGTGAGGCCGCCTGAATACCAGCCTGTGCTGCTTCCAGGTCAGCCAGCCCGGTGGTCATCAGCCAGATATCCACGATCTCAGCCATACCGGTATAACCCAGTGGCAGCGCGGCAGCCAGTTGGAGCCGCGGGCGGGGGTTGAATCCCTGCGAATAGGCAAGCGGCATCTTTGCCCGCCGCAGCACACGCTCCCACAGGCGGGCAAGGTCAAGATGCGCGATGTAGCGCAGTGTCCCTTCTTTAGCGAAGACGATCCGGTAACGGGAACGGCTCGCGGAGTCCGGCTGCGTTTGTTCCGCAACGGGCTCTGCATCGAAATCGATCGGTTCCTCAGTCATAGTGGAACATCAGCCGGGGGCCCAGGGGCGCCTGCCCGTCAGCTTCTCTGTGGCGCTGCGCGGGGTGCGGTCAAGCAGGCCAAGGATCTTCAGGTAGATGCCAGCAGCGCTGCTGTCACCTGAACGTTTGGCCTGATCCATGCGCTGCACCCAGATTTCGATACCGCGGGCCAGTTGGGCCGGGTCTGCGGACTGGCGCAGCAGGCGCACAACCTGTTGCAGAGTTTCCTGGCTGCCTTTCAGGGTCGTCAGGCCAACCACCATTGAGACCAGCGAGCGGCTTCGATCAGGCTCACCAAGTCGATCCACCAGTGTGACCGGGTCGATGGCTTCAACCAGCGGGGCAGCCCTGGGGTCAAGCACCATGGCCGTGAGCGTACTACCCTCGACCTGCGGGAGCATTTCGGCCCAGACCTCAAGATCGTCGTCTCGCTCGCGGGTCAACAGTGCGGCGTAGTAGTACTCACGGAACTCCTCCCTGAGCGGCGTGGGGGTGAGGACACCCTTCACGATACTCGGAAGAACCTCGATCATGGCGACGGTCGCATCAGCATTCGGATCCGTCGCCAGCAGTTCTACCACCGACATCATCACGTCCAGGTCGTAACGTCCGGGATGCCGGGTGATGCTCTCCAGAATCTTGATCAGGCTGGAGGTACGATGGAGCTGCTCGCGGCGTGACAGGGCCGAAAGCGCCCCTCTGTGGGCCTCCGTCGGGCTGTCGGGGTTGAGCAGGATCGTCGTGAGGGCCGGGATTTCGAGCTTGTCGTAGATATCCTGGGACATGATGACCTCGACCGCCAGCGGGCTGATTCGTACCTGCGAGTTCAGCCGATCGTATCATGCCTTCACCTATCGGGCAACCGCAGGCGTTATCATGCAGTACCCCTGGTAAATTAACGGGCCCACCCGGCATGACAGCGCCAGGCGGGCCCGATCAGGATGTCGTTTCAGGAGGCTATTCGACCGTCACGCTCTTCGCCAGGTTACGCGGCTGATCGACATCCGCACCGCGCCAGACCGCAATGGTGTAGGCCAGAAGCTGGAGCGGCAGCACCGTCACCAGCGGCGAGAGCAGTTCGGGTGTCTGCGGCACGTAAAGGACGTAATCCGCCTTTGCCGCCACCAGCGCATCACCCTCTGTAGCTACCGCGATCACCACGCCATTACGTGCCTTGGCCTGCTCGATCTGCGAGATCATCTTGTCGTAAACATGATCCTGGATCGCTACCGTCAGCACGGGCATATTCTCATCGATCAGCGCGATCGGCCCATGCTTCATCTCACCCGCAGGGTAGCCTTCCGCATGGATATAGCTGATCTCCTTGAGCTTGAGTGCTCCTTCCAGCGCGATCGGATAGTTCATCCCACGGCCAAGGTACAGGAAGTTGTTGTACTGGTGCAGATGGTTGGCCAGTTCCTGGTACTGCTCAGTACGGTCAAGAACACTGCCCATCAGGTCTGGCAGGCGGGCGAGATCCGCGATCTGCTGGCGCAGCACCGCCGGATCGGCTGTTCCGCGCAGTTGTGCCAGGTAACAGGCCAGCAAGTACTGGTCGACGATCGAGGTAGTGAAGGCCTTGGTGCTCGCCACCCCAACCTCCGGCCCGGCATGCATGGGGATACAGCCATCCGCCACCCGCATCGCCTGGCTGCCGATCGCGTTGACGATGCTCCAGACAAGCGCCCCCTTCTCACGCGCCTCCTCCATCGCGGCGAGCGTATCAACCGTCTCACCGGATTGGGTGATCGCCAGCACGGCCATCGTGTCATCGATCAGCGGATCGGCATAGCGGAACTCGGAGCCAATGGCGACCTCAACCGGGATGCGGGCGATGCGTTCGATCAGCGCCTTGCCAACCAGCCCTGAGTAGTACGAGGTGCCACAGGCGACAATGATGATCTTCTGCAGGCGGTGGGCCTGCTCAGGCGTAATCCGTATCTCATTCTCGATGTCCACCACCCGCGCACCGAAATCGACACGCCCTCGCAGGGTGTCCGTCACCGCGCGCGGCTGCTCGTAGATTTCCTTCTGCATGAAGTGCTTGTACTCGCCCTTGGCCGCACTCACCGGATCCCAGGGGATCGTGTGTACACTGTGGGAGATGGGCGCACCGTCCAAAGTCTGGCAGGTATAGCCATCCGCAGTCACAACCGCCATCTGCCGGCTTTCAAGAAAAACCAACTGGCGGGTGTGTTCGAGGATCGCCGGGATATCAGACGCGACATACATCTCGCCATCCCCCACCCCGACGGTCACACCGCCCGCGTTACCAATGCGGCACGCCACCAGCCGATCCGGCTCCCGGACGCTGAAGGCCACGATCGCCTGTGAACCTCTTAACTGGCTGAACGCCTGACGCGCAGCCGACTCTAGCGTCATCCCTGCACCGATGTAGCGCTCCAGCAAATGGACGATCGTCTCGGTGTCGGTGTCGCTCTTGAAGATCGCACACTCGGATTCCAGTTCCTGGCGCAGGTCAAGGAAGTTTTCGACGATTCCATTGTGAACCACAACCACATCACCGGTCATACCGATATGCGGGTGCGCGTTGCGCTGGTCTGGCTTGCCATGCGTCGCCCAGCGTGTATGCCCGATGCCCAGGTGACCACTGACCGGTCGAGTACGCACGAGGTCTTCAAGCACCGAGAGCTTTCCGGCGTCACGCCGGATCTCGATCTGACCGTTCTGCAGGACGGCTAACCCTGCCGAGTCATAGCCGCGGTACTCGAGCCGCTTCAGCCCGTTCAGGATTACCGGGGTTGCATCCCCCGGCCCGATATAGCCAACAATTCCACACATGACGATTCTCCTGTGCCCTGATACCCGGCAGCGAAAATGGGACAATCAGCCATCAGAGCAGTGCCCTGAACAGCAACCTGTCCGCGCCGTGGCAGGTATGTCATTGAAGGTTGGTCGTGATCGCCACGGCCTGCCCGGTCTGGCACACGGTTGCCCGCGCTTTTCCTGGGCAGGTCACTGATAGTGGGGGTCAACTGCGGACGGTGGCACGTCCGGACGGCATCCGCTGATCTTTCGATTTTCATGAGGGCGGCGTACTGCTCACCACCGACCTCACTGGCCCTGCCGCGAGGCAGGGAACCGTCTCCTCGTCAGCCTGTCACCGGTGCGACAGGCCCATGCGCTGGCTGCCCCTTGCTGATCTGCCTGCTTTCATAGCGTCCTCTCTGCCCTGTTTACCTTCGTCCAGTATAGCCGGGAGGCCCGGCGAGGGCAACCATGCCTGCCCCCTACTTTGCTCCTATTCGACCTTGCACGCCAATCACCCGGGCAGGTAGCCTGCTGCGCACCGGTCGCCAGTCGGGTGTATCTTCGATGAAGTCAGTTGTAGCCTGGCTGAGGTCACTGTAGACTCCGCGCAATTGCGCCGGGAGGAGTTCAGCGATGCGGTACATCGCCTCGTCCGTCATCTGGCGGAAATGCTTCCGCGGCAGCTTGCGCTCAGACCACCGGAAACGGAAAGGCCGTCCGAAACGGATGTAGGTGAACACGCGGCGGAACTCCTTGAACCATACACCCGGGAACTCCGGCGTCCCCCAGATGGCGACCGGGACAATCGTCGCGTTGGTCTTGAGCGCGAGGTAGGCGATCCCTTCCTGCGCCTCAATCATGCCCGTCTTGCTGCGGGTTCCTTCAGCATAGAGCATCGCAATGTCACCCTGGTTGATCCGCTCAAGCGTGTTCTTGAACGCGGAGAGGTCCGCCTCGCCGCGGTTCACCGGGATCGCCCCCCAGTGCCGCACAAAATAGCGCATAAAGAACTGGCCCCACGCCTCGGTCTTGGCCATCGGCACGATGTCACGGTCGGGGTGAAATGAAATCATGATGACCGGATCAAGCATGGAGATATGGTTACCGACCAGGATCACCGGCCCATCTGCCGGGATGTTTTCCCACCCGTCTACGTGGAGTTTGATCCAGAAGCGATACAGGATATTCCAGATGCCATAGCGGAATATCCTGCGCCGCCAGCCATACAGCCGGTCGAGATAAGTTACGGCCTGGTTACCAGTCATCGGGTCGTCCGCCTCTCAACTGACCTGTGTGCCCTCCACCAGCCGCAGCACGGTGTTAAGCACGTCATCCATCGTCATCTCGGTCGTATCAATGATCACTGCGTCTTCTGCCGGGCGCAATGGGGCTACATCCCGCCCACTGTCGATGCTGTCACGGCGACGCATAGCGGCGAGAATCTCGTCGTAGTTCTCTGCTCTCCCCTTGCGCGTGGCTTCCTGCCAGCGCCGCCGCGCGCGCGCCTCCACCGAGGCGTCGAGGTACACCTTCAGGTCCGCATCAGGCAGCACGACTGTGCCGATATCGCGCCCGACCACCACGATTTGCCCGCGCGCTGCAATCCGGCGCTGCTGCCGGGTCAACGCCTCCCGCACCCGACGATACGCCGAAACTGCTGAGACATTCCGATCGACCTGCCCGCTGTGCAGTCGATCCTCAACGTCTTCACCGTCCACTTCCAGCGCCATCGCATCGGGGTCTGCAGCCGAGGGCCGGATGTCAATAACGACACTCTCCGCGAGCCGCGAGATGACATCCTCGTCGCCGATATCCAGTCTGCGATCCAGCGCGGCGAGAGTGACGGCACGATACATCAGGCCAGTGTCGAAGTATACATAACCCAGCACATTCGCCAACTGGTGCGCGATGCTGGTCTTACCTGCCGCGGCAGGCCCATCCAGGGTGATAACGGACGGCCGGGTCATTTGCGACCGGTGCCTCCTGCGGGTCGCCGGCGAACAGGCTTGCGTCCGCCACTGCCAGGTGGGCGAGAAGTCGCCGGGCGAGAGGTCGCCGGGCGAGAGGTCGCCGGGCGAGGGCCGCTCGATGGCTTTGTTCCGGGTGTCGGACGTGAACTGCCTGTTGTGCCAGACGAAGGCTTCGGCCTGGCGGACGGGCGCGCAGCCCCATCCGGCGCAGCACCGCTCCGGAGGGCACTGCCAGCAGGTTTCACGGGGCCCGTTGATGCCGGGCGTCCGGCCCCCCGCTGCCCGGTGGATGGCCGGGAGCCTCCCTGGGGCCGTCCGCCGGAGACGGGCCGAGCGCCTGCGGGCCGCCCACCCGGGGCCGGACGTTCACCGGGCTTTGCCGGTCGCACCCCCTTCGGTACGCCCTTCCGGGGGCGGGCAGATACTGGTGGGCGGCGGCGCAGGCGAATCTCCGGCTGGTCGCGCAGCGCCTGTAATACCGTCACTTCATCCGGGTTCAGGCGCCGCCATGCACCCGGCTCCAGTTCTCCGAGTTCCACCGGCCCGATCTTCATCCGGACGAGACGCAGCACAGGGTGCCCGATCACAGCCGCGACCCGGCGCAGCATCCGCTTGCGCCCTTCGTGTACCACGACTTCCAGCAGTGTACCCTCCCGATCCCGGCGCAGTTTCCGAACTTCCGCGGGCGCCGTTCGCACACCATCGAGCACTACCCCGAACCGCCACTGGTCGAGCGTCGCCTCGCCTGGAGAACCGGCAACCAGCACATGATAGGTCTTAGGATGCTCATAGCGTGGGTGGGTCAGGCGGTGCGCAAGATC
>JADZAD010000136.1 GCA_020852775.1 Anaerolineae bacterium | reverse complement strand
TGGCAGGATTTGCGCCGCTGTGGACAATAGGCATTTCGTGGGCCTTCACAACCACTGCCCGCGCCGAGGAGCCGATGACTGAATCCATCTCAGACCCGCTGACCCTGCACCCGCGCCGCCGGCGTTCGCCGCTGATGACACGCCTGCGGCGGCTGGCCCGCCACCTGCCGGTGCCCACGCTGGGGCGCTTCACGCCGGCCTTCGGAGTCATTGGCGCGATCGCCTTTACGCTGTTCAGCGGCCTGCTCGTCGGGTTGGTCGTGCGCGCCGTCATGGTCAGCGATGCGCTTAATCCCTTCCGCGAGGAGATCGTTCTGGACACCGACGTTTCGCTCCCCGACCTCAGCACCCCTGATCCGGCCTCGTCAAGGGTCACGGTGCTGGTGCTGGGAACGGACACCCGGCCCTCAGAGCAGGGCTATCGCACCCCGACCGACTCGCTGATTCTGCTCTCCATTGACCGGGAGACAAAGCAGGCCACCATGCTCTCACTGCCGCGTGACCTGTACGTGGATGTACCCGGGCGCGGCCCGGACCGGATCAATACGGCTTACGTCGCCGGTGGCGGCCCGGTGGCGATGCAGGTGGTTGAGGACACGCTCGGCGTCCCGGTCGATCACTACATGGTGGTGCAGTTTGGCGCGTTTACCACGCTCGTTGATCAGATCGGCGGCATCGACATTTACGTGCCTTACGAGATCAACGATCCGGAGTTCCCCGCGGAATGCTACAGCCGCAGCGACTGTGGCTTTGAGCCGCTGTTTGTCCCGGCGGGCCTGCAGCACATGGACGGCTACACGGCGCTGCGCTACGCCCGCACCCGCCACGGCGATTCAGACTATGAACGTGCCCGCCGCCAGCAGGCGGTGATCTTCGCTATCCGTGACCGCGTGGTGAGCTTCTCGATGCTGCCCACCCTGATCCAGAAGGCCCCCACACTGGCGGCCACCATCGGCGACAGCCTGCGCACGGACATGACGCTGGAGCAGATGCTGGACCTGGCGCAGCTCACCATCGATACGCCGGACGATAACATCCGCTCGGCGGTGCTGGATGGGCGCTATGTCATCCCGACACGCACCTCCGGCGGTGCCTCGGTGCTGGCCCCCGACTCAGCGAAGATCGCGCCGCTGATCGATTACCTGTTCTGGCGCACCGACAGCGAACCCCGGCCATAGCCCGGCATGGCCGCCGACTGGAAACCCGGAACGGGTACGCATATAATGAGGCGACCCATCCGAGTTGCCGATCTGCCAGGCTGGAGCCATGACCATACCATCAACGCCTGCCACGTTGAACTACCTGCGCGACAATGCCCGTACCCTGCTCAACGAGTTTGACGCAGCGGACGGGCTGGCCTGCTATTACGCCCTGCATCATGATCCGAAGCGCACGACTCTGTTTCTGCACCGGGGCACCGATGGCCAGGTGGATGGCTTTCTGACACGCTGCCAGACGGGTATCGACCTGTTCAGGCCGATGATCACGCTGCGGGTGCGCGGCGAAGGCGGCCTGCGCGACCTGCTCGCGGAGGGGCTGGCGCCGGGCCGCCCGTACCTGATGGTCGTGCCCCCCGGCCTCTCGGAGCGCCTGAAACCGCATCTCGATTTCAACGAACCGTCGCTCAACCTGATTTACCGCCTCGATCCGCAGCGCTACCGCCCAGAACTGAACGTGATGGTGGTCTCCAGTACCGGGCCGGATGGAAGTCCGCGAGTAGAGGTGCGTCAGGATGGACGTGCCAGCGCAGTCGCCGGGGTCAACTGGATGTCGCCGATCTTCGCCGAGGTCTTTGTGCATGTCGAGGCGGAGCAGCGGCTGATGGGGCTGGGGCGGGCGGTGCTCAAGGAACTGTGCACGCTGCTGATCAGGCGCGGTGTTACTCCGCTGTACGCCGTTGCCAGCACGAACGACGGCTCACGCAAGCTGGCCGAAGGCATCGGCTTTGTCGATACCGGCGGCCGTGAGGTGATGGCCCAGGTTATCTACCCCGGCTGAGGCCGCGCCCCGCACCTGGGCCGTTTGTCCGGCAATTCCCTGACATTTTTCGTTTCGCGCCGGGGTCAGTTGGAGTAATCTGGAGTGTAGCGGGCAGGCGGCCTGAGATATACAATCCTGCCGCGTATGCGAAGGGTTATCGAGAGAGAGAAGGCAGTACATCATGACTGTTATCCGTAAGATCGCAGTACTGACCAGCGGCGGCGATGCGCCCGGCATGAATGCCGCGATCCGCGCCGTGGTCCGTACCGGTGTTGACCATGGCCTTGAAGTCTTTGGCGTTGCCGATGGCTATAGCGGGCTGGTATACAACAATATGCGCTCAATGACCGCCCGTGACGTGGGTGGCATCGTTCAACTGGGTGGCACGATGCTGGGCAGCGCCCGCTGCATGGAGTTCCACACTGAGGACGGGCGGCGCAAGGCTATCCGTAACCTGAACCAGCGGGGTATCGACGCGCTGGTGGTGATCGGGGGGAATGGCTCGCAGACAGGGTGCCACGCACTGCACGAGATGGGCTACCCGGTGGTGGGTGTCG
>JADZAD010000135.1 GCA_020852775.1 Anaerolineae bacterium | reverse complement strand
GGAAGCTGGCGGAGCGAATCCATCAATTCCGCCCACTGACGACCGTAATGTGTCCGCAGCATACTGACTCCGTAGTAGGGGTAGAAGGTGTTGTTGTAAAGAGCCATTGTCACATCCTTGCCCACAGACACTCAGACCCACGCTGCACATGGAGTTGAGTTAAGTGTATGCCATGAGAGGATGCCGGATCAATTCTCATGGCGCTAGGATACGGTTGAGAAACCGTTATAATCCACAATTTAGAGGCTTTTTGTAGTATTAGCGACCAGAAGAAAGCCCGGGGCTTTTCAGAAGCCTCCGGGCCGGGCCTTATCTCCGTGGATGCTGCCCTGTTACCTCAGACCGAGTGAGCGATCTCCTCGCCGTAACCCAGCAGGCCCTGGTTGATCTCGTCGGTGCGGCCTTCCGCGTAAACGCGCAGCACCGGTTCGGTGCCGCTGGGCCGGATGAGCAACCAGCTCTCGTCCTCCATGATGTACTTGACACCGTCCGTCGTACTGACTTCAGCCACCTTCAACCCAGCGATCTGCTTCGGCGCATCGTCACGCAGGCGCGCGGTCATCTCCGCCTTGTTGACGGTACGGCGCAGGTGCAGGTCGGTACGCGCATAGTGAGCGGGGCCAACATCCGCATGCAGATCGTCTACCAGTTGGCCGAGCGTCTTGCCAGATTTCGCTACCACCTCAAGCAGCAGCAGGCCCAGCAGGATGCCATCGCCTTCGGGGATGTGCCCCTTGATGCTAATCCCGCCCGATTCCTCGCCCCCCATCAGGACATCCTGCTCCATCATCAGGTCAGCGATGTAGTTGAAGCCTACCGGCGTCTCGCGGACGGCCAGCCCATAGCGGCGGCACAGCCGGTCAATCATGCGGGTCGTGGAGACCGTGCGGACGACCATGCCGGACTGCCCGCGCTCTTCGACGAGGTACCTGAGCACCAGCGCGAAGATACGGTGCGGGTCAATGAAGCGCCCGTTCTCATCCATCGCGCCAATGCGATCCGCGTCGCCATCTGTCGCCAGGCCGATGTTGCCCTGACCGGTCTGGATGGCCGCAGCCAGCGCACCGAGATACTTGCCCAGCGGCTCCGGGTGTATCCCACCAAAGCCGGGGTTCATTTCACCGCGAATCTCGTGCACCGGGATGCCCACCCCGCCGAGCAGCCCCTTGATCGCCCCGCGACCGGACCCGTACATCGGGTCATGCACCACCTGTGGATCGGCCGCCGAGATAATGTCGAGGTTTACCAGCCGGCGGATGTGGTCGTAGTAAGCCGGAACAGGGTTGTAACGTTCGATCAACCCCTGCTGCCGTGCTACCTCATAGTCGATCAGGTTCGGGCCGCGTGCGCGTTCCTCGTTCGTGCGCAGGTGGCCTTCCACGCGGCGGCTCTGCTCGTTGCTGGCGGATCCGCCATACGAGGCCTTAAGCTTCACACCGTTATAGCGCGGCGCGTTGTGGCTGGCGGTGATCATCACCCCGGCCACTGCCCCGGTATCCTTAACGGCGTGGGAGAGCACTGGCGTAGCGCAATCCCGGTTGGCGAGCAGTGCCCGGATGCCGTTCCCGGCCATCACGCGGGCAACTTCCATACCGTACCGGTCGGAGAGAAAGCGGGTGTCATAGCCCACCACCACATGCAGGCCATCCTGATCCGGGTTCTCATCACGGATGTAGTCAGCGATGGCCTGCGAAAGCAGCCGGAGGTTCGCAAAAGTAAACGTCTCCGAGATCACCGCGCGCCAGCCGTCGGTTCCAAAACTGATCGACATACAGGCTCCTTATCGTGGAGAAGATGCGCCGCCTTGCCCGATTCTGACGGGCGCGGCGCAGTGAGTGACGTGTCGACATAGAGGCGCAACTGTACAGTACAGTCGCAGCACTATTTCCCAACCGCAGGAATTATACACCTGTGGGTCAAATTCCTGACGTACCGGGGCATACACTCGATGCGCGGGATGGTATAATCCGCCACCAGTAACTTTGCCATCTGAAGAGATCCGATGACATTTTCCACTTTTCTGCGCTCCATCCCTATTACCGTCTGCCTGTGCCTTCTGATCCCATTGGTAAACGGGTGCTCGGCACCCCCTCCGGTGGGCAATGTGATCGTGATTGAGGCGCCGGCCACGCCAAGCGCGGTCCCGACCTTTACGCCAGCGCCGCCCACTCTGGCCCCGCCCCCCACCGCGACACCCCTGCCCGCGCATATCACTCAGCGTGAAGGCGTGGAGATGTTCCTGATCCCGGCGGGTGAGTTCATTCAAGGGAGCGAGGGTGGCTTCCCTGACGAGGCGCCGGTGCGCACGGTCTATCTGGACGACTTCTACCTCGACAGGCTGGAAGTAAGCAATGCCCAGTACCGGGAGTGTGTCGGCGCGGAGGCCTGTCAGCCGCCGCGCCGGATCGACTGCTGTACCGAACAGCCCGGCGCCTATGTGGCCTGGCCGGATTACTTTACCGACGAAGCGTTCAATGATTATCCGGTGATCTTCATCAGTTGGTACGATGCGCGTGACTTCTGTGAGTGGCGCGGAGCCCGGCTGGCTACCGAGGCGGAATGGGAGAAGGCCTCTCGCGGAAGGGATGGCCGGATATATCCCTGGGGGAATGAGCCGCCGACACCCGACCGTCTGAACTTCACCTGGCTCCCTGAAGAGTTCACTCAGCGCCCGCTCTATACCACTGCCCCGGTAGACAGCTACCCGGAAGGGGCCAGCCCGTATGGGGTACTTAACCTGGCAGGGAATGTCTACGAGTGGGTACAGGATGTGTACGACCGCGACTACTATGTCTACGCGCCTGATCGTAACCCACCTGGCCCCTCGGAGGAGGACGGTACGTATCGGGTCACTCGCGGTGGATCGTTCTTCAATCAGGCCTTTCGCAACCGCTCGGCCAATCGAAACAACGCCTTCATCCCCGCCGAGTCATTCCATTTCGACGGCGGCGCCCGCTGTGCGCTCGACACGCCACAGTAGACGGCTTACAAAATACAGCAGCCCGGTCAATCCGGGCTGCTTCTTTCTGAATGCCAGGCGTTCGGGTCTACCAGCCGTGCTCCAGCCGGGCGACGAGGCGATCAGGCATCTCGACCTTACGCATCCGTGCCTGTACCGCGTCGATGTCGTATTCCACCCGCCGGAACTCCCAGGTTATGCGCTCAATATCGAGAAGAGCATAGGCCGCGCGTGGGTCTGAGTCGCGGGGTTGTCCGACGCTGCCGGGGTTAATGATCTGCCGGTAGCGATCGAGGGTTTCAGGTTCGTTGTAGACCGGGGTGAAGGGCTGGCAGTCACCCGTCTCCGGGAGCAGTTTGAAGGTGACCGGCGTATGGGTATGGCCGACCAGACAGTAGAGTGTCTGGTAGTGCGGGAAATTCAGGGAGGCGGTCAGTGGGTCGAGGATGTACTCCCATACCGGTTCCCGGGGTGACCCGTGTGCCAGGGTGAAGTCGCCCAGCACAAACGTCGTCGGGAGCGCCTCAAGATAGGCGAGGTTCCCGTCTGTCAGGTTCTCACGCGTCCAGGTCACCGCTTTACGCGCATCCGCGTTAAAGGTGCGGACATCCAGCCGGCCCAGAGCCGCCCAGTCATGGTTCCCGGCCAGGCAGAGATGAGGCAGGCTGCGCAGCAGGTCAACACAGGCGTTGGGATCCGGGCCGTAGCCCACCACGTCACCGAGACACCAGACAAAGTCGTAGTCCTGCCCGAGTTTGCCTGCATCCTTCAGGACGGTCTCAAACGCAGTCAGGTTCGCATGTATATCTGAAATAATCAGATAGCGCATAAGCCCTGGTTACCTTCGTCAGAGAGGAGGCGGGGAATATGCGAAAGGCTGCCTCAACTGTGCGTTTCATATTACCACGCTGATTTTCGCGAGGCAACCACGCCTGCCAGCAGCCCGGGAGCCGGCGCGGGGCAGCAAGAAGGCGGGCGACCTTCCGTCTTACCCGCCTTTTCTGCCTTGCCGATACCAGTAAAGGTCAGTCCATGTATTCCTGAAGCAGCGATGCAAACTGCGGCTGGCGCAGGCGGCGCAGCGCCTGGCGCTCGATCTGGCGAATACGCTCACGCGAGAGGCCCATGGCCTCACCGACCTGTTCCAGCGTCTGCGGGATGCCACCTTCCAGCCCGAAGCGCAGCTTGATGATCGCGGCCTCACGCGGGAGCAGGTCATCAAGGACGCGGTCGAGCGTTTCCTTGAGCATCATCCCATGCATCGACTCATCAGGGCTGGGCGACTGGTCATCTTCGATGAAGTCTCCGAACTCACTGTCCTCACCAATCGGCGATTCCAGTGCGATCGTCTGCGGATTGGCATCGAGCGTCTCGCGGATTTCCTCCGGAGAGAGGTCGAGGCGCTGGCTCAGTTCTTCGATAGACGGCTCACGGCCCAGTTCCTGCCCCATGATTTCACTCGCCATGGTGATACGGCGCAGTTGATCCGACAGGTGCAGGGGAAGGCGGATCGTGCGGGATTTCTGCGACAGGGCGCGGGTGATCGTCTGGCGGATCCACCAGCTCGCGTAGGTGCTGAAACGGTTTCCCATGGTGTGATCGAACTTGTCCACCGCGATCATCAGGCCGATGTTGCCTTCCTGAATCAGGTCGGCCATTGGCAGGCCCTGGTTGCGGTAGCGCTTGGCGATGCTCACCACCAGCCGGGTATTCGCCCGGGCGAGATGCTCACGGGCATCCTGCCCATCAGCCAGCACCGCGTTCAGTGCGCTCAGTTCATCGTCCGTGAGCGAACGGCCCTCATCGATAAACTTCTGGGCCTCAAGGCTGCGCTGGATGCGGCGCGCCAGCGCTACTTCCTGTTCCGCCGAGAGCAGCGGCTCGCTCGCCATCTGACGGAAGTACAGGCTGACGATGTCATCCGCCGGGATGTGGTCGATATTCTCCGGGATGACCTCTCCGACAAACAGGTCTTCTTCAATACTGATATCTTCAGCCAGAAACTCCAATACCTGATTGTTTTCGTCCATAGTTACTATCCCCTGACCTTCTGGCATCGTGTTTGTCCAAGCGTTGTACACTGTTTGTACACTATAATACCGGCTGTTCTTTCGCCTGTCAAGATAAGTTGGATTTAACAGATACGTATTATGTTAATTAGCATAACCCATTGTCCCGATTCGCACAATCCGTCTCAGACCGATCTTACATAACTCTAATACGCCCGCGGACTGCCGGTGTTGCACCGATAAAGATGCTTCTGGCACATGGTAGATCGGGCCTGTTAAGAGATGATTGGGAGGATATTCAGGAGTAGCGAAGACGAGGCGGCGCTTACGGCACCAACCGCCGCACGATCCAGGAGATAATGGTAGCGATCACAGGAGTCAGTGAGATGAAGAAGACCACCGTGAAGAAATTGAGCGCATACCCGGGGCTGCCACTCTCTGCGGTCGGCATCGTCAGCACAGCAGGAGCAATCGACAGAATTCTCTGGAGGCCGGGCAGTGCCGGCATCTGCCAGTTACCCGTCAGCCACAGAATGACGATCACCGCGATCAGCACACCTACCCACAGCCGGTACAGGTGGTGTTCAAGGACACCCCGCATCCAGGCGCTTCTGCCGGGTGCAGCCGGGTTATCAGACGTGGTGGTGGCGCCGCCGGTGATAGGCCGCCAGATGGACACGCCGTATCCGGGATCGTGTGGTGCTGCGGGTTCCTCGCCGGCACGCTGCTGAAGCACCCGTGAGCGCAGGACAGGCACCCACACCTGCCTGCGCTTCTCCGCCGCCCGCAGGCGGCGCAGCACTGCCTGATTATGGCCGCAGGCAGGGCATACTGCGCTGTACACAGGGGCCTCGCATCGCAAACAGCGGCTGGTCAGGCCGGCGCTGCAGGTCGTACAGAAGTTCACTCGCCCATCATTGAGGGCACCACAGGAGGGGCATTCCCATTCCAGCGACAGCAGGTTGAGCCCGGCCCGGTCCGGGTAGCCACGCATCCCGCAGGCGGGGCAGCGCACCCGCGGCTGCCAGCCCGGTCGGGTGAGGCGTTCTCCGCAGCAGGAGCAACGCAGTGTGATCGCCACCTCCGGGCCGGACACGGCAGATTGACCGGACCGCGCATCGTCCGTGAGGCCAGATGAAAGACCGTGTGTTTCCATAAGATCAGTATAACGTGTTCCGGGGCCATGCCGTATCCGATATCACGACGAATGTCACTATAAACAGGGGAGCAATAGCCCATCCGCAGGCATCATCGTGAAGCCGGGAAGTATTTTCAGAAAGATGTGGTAAAGTAAGTGTACCTGTCGGCGAATCGGCTGGTGATTACCCGGCGGCTTTACCATTACAATACTGTGTCGGACAGCCGGTGTGCCTGTTCTGCACCGGAAACCAGGCAAGGGATGCCTGTAGACAATGTGCTCTCCACCCGTTCGGCTGTAAGTGTCATGGGTGGGGCCAATACCGTCAGACCGCACGACAAGGAGACCGGTCAATGCCACTCGCAAAACACTACCTTGATGACAAGCACTTCTGTGAAGTCACCTTCACCCTCCCGCAGGACTACGACGCGCAGCAGACTGTCACCCTGGTGGGGGAGTTCAATGCCTGGGATCGTGACGCCACTACCCTGACCCGGCAGGCTGACGGGACATGGTCGGTCACGCTGAAACTGCCAGTTAATAACGAGTTCCAGTACCGTTACCTTGTGGATCAGGTGCACTGGCACAACGATACCGAGGCGGACAACTACGTGGCCCACCCCTATGGTGGCGAGAACTCGGTTGTGCTGACCTGATCGTCCACGGGGCCGCGTGGCCCCCGCTCAAACCAAAGATCTTCCGCAGGCTCGCCCAACCGCGAGCCTGTTCCATCTCTCAGGGCGGCGGCTGTGCGGTACAATCAGGGACGCCCATCAGTCCTGAGCGGCTCTCAGACAACAGGGAGATGACGATGGCCGAAAAGAAGCTGGTTCTCATCGATGGACATGCGCTGGCCTACCGAATGTTCCACGCGCTCAAGGTTGAGCATTTCTCAACCCGGCTCGGGGAGCCTACCAATGCTACTTTTGGCTTCACTCGCACCCTGATCGACCTGATTACCGCCAAACAACCACCCGATTACCTTGCCGTGGCATTTGACGTCGGGGGTACATTCCGTGATGCTCTCTTCGCTGGCTATAAGGGTACGCGGGACAAGATGCCAGATGAACTTGCCTACCAGATCGGGCGTATTCACCAGGTGCTGGAAGCCTTCAATATCCCGGTAATCGAGATGGACGGCTACGAAGCCGACGACCTGCTTGGCACGATTGCCCGGCGTGCCCCGGAGTGGGGTGTCCACACCCTGATCATCACCGGCGACCGTGACCTGCTGCAACTGGTGAACGACCATACCAGCGTACAGCTTCCCGGCAAGAGCCGCGGTGAAGCCGAGGTCTACAACGCGGACGCCGTCTATGCCCGCTTCGGGTTCGGCCCTGCTCAGATCGTGGACTATAAGGCGATCGCGGGGGATCCATCAGACAACATCCCCGGCGTCCCCGGCATCGGCAACAAGGGGGCGACCACCCTTCTTCAGCAGTACGGTACGCTGGACGACATTTATGCCAATCTCGAGGGCATCACCGCGAAACGGCAGAAAGCCGCGCTCGATGCAGGGCGCGAAAGTGCGTACCTCAGCTACCAGCTCGCCCGGATCGTCACTGATGCACCGGTCGTGTTTGATCTTGAGTCCTGCCGCACCCATGACTACAACCGTGAAGACGTCGTTCGCATCTTCCAGGAACTGGAGTTCCGCTCACTGATCGGGCAGCTCCCCGGCGCGCCGGAGGCGGCCCCGGAGGCGGGCCAGCAGCTTTCCTTCTTTGATGCGCCAGCCCCGGCGAGCGATATCCCGGGCGTGCCAGCCTCGCAACCCAGCACCCTCACACACATCGTCCGCACTCAGGAAGACCTCGAGACGCTCGCACAGGCTCTTGAGGCCGCGCCCCGGATCGCATTCGATACGGAAACGACCAGCACTGACCAGATGCAGGCAGAGCTGGTCGGTATCTCACTGGCGGTCAGTGCTGGCGAAGGCTACTACATCCCGGTCGGGCACACAGACAGCGGCGAGCAGCTTCCACTGGGGCAGGTGATCGCCCGGCTGCGTCCGGCCCTGTCTAACCCGGCGATCCCCAAGGCCGGACACAATATCAAGTATGATGCGATCGTCATGGCGCGGCATGGGCTGGAGGTCTCTCCGCTCAGTTTTGACACGATGGTGGCGGCCTGGCTGGTGCAGCCCGCAGGGTCACAGGGTAAGCTTGGCCTCAAGGCACAGGCATTCATGCGCTGCGGCGTGGAGATGACTGAGATCAGTGAGCTGCTGGGACGGGGGAAAAAGCAGATTACGATGGACCAGGTGCCGGTTGAACAGGCGGCTCCTTATGCCGCCGCCGACGCTGACATGACCCTGCGGCTGGTTGAAAAGCTGACCCCCGATCTCGCTTCCGGTGGTGTCGAAAGGCTTTTCAACGAAGTCGAGATGCCGCTCGTGCCGGTGCTGATTGCCATGGAGCGTGCAGGGGTGCTCGTTGATACCGCCTTTCTGCAGTCGATGTCCGGCGAGATCAGCGCGACGCTGGAAAGCCTGACGCAGCGTATCTACGAGATTGCCGGGCAGCCATTCAATCTCAATTCGACTCAGCAGTTAAGCGACATCCTCTTCGGCAAGCTGCAACTGCCTGCCGCAGGGCTGCGCAAGACGCAGAGTGGCTTCTACTCCACCGCCGCGGACGTGCTTGACGGGCTGCTCGAAGTCGATACGACCGGGATCATCGAAGCGATCCTTGAATATCGTGAGTTCGAGAAGCTGCGCTCGACCTACCTCGATGCACTGCCACGCCTGATCAACCCGGAAACCGGTCGTATTCACACCTCATTCAACCAGACAGGTGCATCCAGCGGGCGGCTCAGTTCAAGCGATCCGAACCTGCAGAATATCCCGATTCGCACCGAGCAGGGGCGGCGTGTTCGTTTCGCCTTTGTCGCCGCGCCCGGCCACCGGCTGGTCGGCGCGGACTACTCACAGGTGGAACTGCGGGTTCTGGCGCACATCTGCAAGGACGAAGGCCTGCAGCGCGCCTTTCATGATAATCAGGACATCCACGCCAGCACCGCCGCCGCGGTATACGGCATCCCTTTGAATGCGGTCACCAGTGAGCAGCGCAGTTTCGCCAAGCGCGTCAATTTCGGGCTAATCTACGGCATGGGTGCGTTCCGGCTGGCGCGGGACTCGAACATGACCCGCACGGAGGCAGAGGAATTCATCAAGACGTACTTCGGGCGTTTCCCGCGCATTCAGGCCTACCTCGACGCGACCAAACGCCAGATGGTCGAAGCGGGCTATGTCGAGACGCTGCTGGGGCGGCGGCGTTACTTCCCACAGTTGGACAGCGCCTCACGCCAGACCGAGCGCGAACGGCGTGACGCGGAACGGGCGGCGATCAACATGCCGATCCAGGGTACTGCGGCGGATATCATGAAGATCGCCATGAACAATCTGTACCGCGCTCTGATCGCGCGCGGCCTGCAGGCGCGTATCCTGCTGCAGGTACATGACGAGCTGCTGCTTGAAGCCCCGGACGCCGAAGTGGACGAGG
>JADZAD010000134.1 GCA_020852775.1 Anaerolineae bacterium | reverse complement strand
CATGCAGCACCACAGGCTTCGGCGGCATGCTGAGTTCCAGCCGGGAGTAGTTGCGGAAGTTCGTGAGCGAAAGGTGCGAGATACGCATAGATACTCAGGGAACGATCAGGGTGCCGATGGGAACACGCTTATCAGCAAATGGCTGGCCGGTCGCATCCAGCGCGGGCAGGCGCTCTCCGGTCGCTGGTGTCCATATCCCGGCGAATACCGTGTATTCCCCCGCTGGCAGCACCGGGAGTACGCGGACGTCCTCGACCTGCACGGGCTTGCCAGCCGGGCGGAGCCAGTGCTGGATCGGGTACACGCCGCTCAACGGATCGCCGTCCGCCTGCCCGACGAGGCTCCCATCTGGCGTAAGGACATGTACAAACACGGCCAGTGCATCGGGGTTCGCTGATCCGGGCCGGAGCTCCCACAGCAGACGGGCTTTGCCTGCAGTGGTCATATCTGCCTCACACAGCACCAGTGTATCACCAAATCGGGCCAGCGGATGGGCGCAGGCGCTGGCAGCTTCATGTGCGCTTCCGGAGTAGCGAAGTACGGGCTGCGGCCCCGAGTAGTCTGTCACAAAGACACGCCTGCCCGGTACCTGTTCCGCCAGTGAGGCCACGTCAATGGGTGGGCCATACAGGTCAAGCCGGTAGCCCGGCTGTGCCAGCAGATAGCCCGCGCTGACGGCCCGGTCGTCCGGGCGTGTCTCGCCGGTGAGATCGTGCTCGTTGACCTGCGCCGGGAGTGGGAATGCACCGCTGTCGAAATACGGGTACAGGCCGGGGCCGGCTGGCCCGACGCGGCCCGGCAGATTCACGAAAAGTGCGCTCTCACTGTGCCTCCCGGCGAGCGCCACAGCCTGACGCAGTGGGGCGGCTGCCAGCCGGTGCCACTCGATACCCTGCCAGATGAAGATCGCACCGGGGGCCAGCACGAGGGCAAGCGTGGCCGCAGCGATACCAGCGCGCCAGCGCGCCCTCGGCAGCAGCGCGATCGCCTCGGCAAGCAACGCGCCCCACAGCAGGGCCGCGCCTGCCCCGGACAGATACAGGAAGCGCGGTGCATCGATCAGCCACTCCACGCGCATAGTGACCAGCACCGGGACGATCCCCGCTGCGAACCATCCCAGCCCAATAACCAGCACGGCGGGTCGTTTCCATAGCAGCACGGTAAATGCGATCAGGATCACAGCCACGAGCAGCCACACGCCCGGCGCGGTCGGAAGCCCGGCCTGCACCAGCGGTGCCAGTGGGAAGATCAGCCCGGTCAGCAGGATGGTGAGGTTCTCGAGTAATCCTGTCAGGCTCAGGTTCAGGGTCGAAACCCCGCCACCACGCAGGCTGAACCACAGCAAAAGGAACGCGGCGCTCATAGCCAGGTGCAGCAGCGGCCACCACGACAGCCGCAGGCGCTCCGCCCGTGTATCGAGCCAGTGTGCGGCCTCCGCCAGCACAACGAAGGCGCTGGCCAGCACCCCGTTCTCATGCGCGAAGGGCGCCATCCCCGCCAGCAGCAGCGACAGCGCCAGCCAGCGCCACGCCGCCATCTCACGGGCCTTCAGGTAGGCCAGCACCGCGCCGAGGCACAGAGCCGTCACCAGCGGGTAGAACATCCCGCTGACCCACGGGATCGCCTGGTAAGCGAACGGATACGCTGCGAACAGAGCGGTCACAGCGATGGTTGCCACTGGCCGGCGATCTTCCGCGCTGAAACGCCCCACCAGCATTCCGCAGAGCAGCGCGGAGAGCACGTGCAGCAGCAGGTTCACGACCCGGAGGATCACGGGGTTTGCGGGCAGGCCAATGAGCAGCCAGATCGAGAAGGTCAGCGGGCGGTAGTAGCCGTAGGGGCTGGCCGCCAGCCACAGTTCGCCGAGGCGCAGGCCGCGCAGCCACGGAAGCTGCACGAGGTCATCGGAGTAGTATGGCAGGCCGAGGCTGCGGCCGTACAGCAGGCCGGTGATGACCAGCGCAAGCACCGCCGGCAGGACGAGGATCAGCAGGGCGGAAGCGCCAGGCGGCTTGCGTGCCATGCTCAGGGCTCGACCCGTACCGTGCCGAGCAGGTAGTAATCGCCGGAAAGGTTGCCGCCTGTATCGTAAAACTCAGCACGCTGGTGGGTGAAGAAGCCGTACATCCCGACGATGATCCGGTAGTCGCCGGGCACCGCGTCAGCCGGCACGACCAGCCGGTACGGGTCGGTCACGCTCTGGCCGAGCACCCACTTGGGGAACCACAGGAAGGTCGGGAAGGCCCCGCCGAGTGGGGGCGCGTCCTGCTGGGCGACCACCCGGTTATTCGCATCGAGAAGCTGGACGAACACCTTCCAGTTCTCGTCCGGGCGGTCGAGCGCCGTCCAGTACAGCCGCACATGGATGCTCTGGCCGGGGCGCGCAGTCAGCGGCTGCTGCCAGACGGCGGCCCGGCTCTGCAGGCCAACGCGGGCGCTCGCACCGAGCAGCCCGACCTGGTTGGCGATGTTCGCCATGATCGCTTCCTGCTCGACGGGCAGGTAGAACGGCGCTTCCGTGATCGTGATCCGCCCCACCTCCACCCGTGTTGAGCCGTCATCAAAGGGCACGTCTTCCCCGGTGCTGAGGTTTCGCAGGCCGATATAGAGCGGGTATTCGCCCGATGGGGCGGATATCGGGGCGCGTGGGTCGTAACGCTCAACGATCGTTTCTCCGGGCTGCCAGCCGGGAGACAGGAAATGCCCATCGGTGGTAAAGGCGAAGGTAGCGGGCGGGAAGCCATCTTCGGCGTCAGGCTCATCACCCAGCACCGCGTAAGGGAAGATGATCTGGTCAAGCGGCTCACTGGCTTGCAGGGCGATGTTCAGCGGAATCTTCGCCCCGGGGTCAACCGTGGTCAGCGGCAGATCGATGCCGACGAGCGTCAGCGGGCCCGCAGGTAAATTGAGCGGTACACCTGTCACCACAGGCTCATCAGCAGGCGCAGGCAGGACGCGGTACAGGCGCCCGGTGGTCGGGCGCAGCCGGTACCCGGCGCTGACCAACTCGGGCTGGTAGCCGGAGACATAGACCGGGCCCTGATCGATCACCGCCTGCACGTTGTCCAGCCACGGGGTGTCAGAGTTGGCGGCGACGAATACCAGCCGGACGTCCTCCGGGGCCAGCGGGCGCTTCTCGACCCATTCCGCGTACCACAACGGCGTGAGGTGCTCCCAGTGGGCGAGCAGGATCGCGCCTTCGCCTTTGCCCTCGAAGCGTGTGTGCACTTCTTCAACCCAGCGATCGGCTTCGTCGTAACGTGCCAGCGAGATGAATTCGCCGCTGAGTGCCACACGGCTCAGGGGGACGACCAGCATGATCAGGGCCGCGACGGTCTGCATCGCCCGGTTATCAAACTCGCCCGGCAGCCGCACCCACTCCAGAAAGGCGATCAGCCCCACCCCCGCCAGCACCATGAGCGCACTGAAGGGCGTCATCAGGTAGGCCATCACGTCCTGGATCGTGTTCAGGATGAAGGCAAGGTTGACAGCCAGCAGGAGGGTGAAGAGCAGCCCGGCGCGCCACTGGCGGCGCCACAGCCAGGCCAGGCCAGCGAGCATCGCCGCGATCACCGGCAGGCTGGCCTGCAACTGGAGCAGCGACCAGAAGACGGTCAGGCGGTCGGGCTGATCAGCCAGGCCGAAATGGAACAGGTTGACCTTCAGCCCGCGGGCCAGCACAAGGTCAAGAAAACCGTTGAGCGTATTGGTGTTTTCCGGGCCGAAGCGCAGCGGCACGGGCAGGCTGGCCCGCAGCGGCAGGTACAGCCACACGCTCAGGCCGAGCAGGCCAAACGCCACCATCCGCAGCAGCGTGCCCCACTCAATGAGGGGCACCCCGGCCTCACGGCGGCGCTTGAGCCACCCCAGCAGGATGCCGGGCCGGACGCTCAGGATGAAGGCGATATAAGCCGGGAAGCTGAAGGCCAGCAGCGGGTGATGCGTGACGCTCAACCCGGCAACGGCGCAGAAGGCGTACAGCCAGCGGGCCGCCGGGCCGCGGGTTTCACCGCCCGCGTGCTGCCAGTGCAGCAGCAGGAATACGCTGAGGCTGGCGAGCAGCGCAGTGGTGATGTGCGAATTGGCGTGGATGCTGTGCTGCCAGATATCCGTGGCGGTGGCCGCGGAGAAGGCCGCCAGCAGGGCAGGCAGATAGCGCCGGATATCCGGGATCGACTCCGGCGTGAGCGCCCGGACGCTGCCATAGGCCAGCGCCGCGATCCCCGCGCCGCAGAACGCACTGAGCAGGTTGGCGCGGAAGGCGATGCTGCCGAACGGGATCAGCCGCTGCCACAGCCCGCCGAGCACCGTCTGGAGCGCGTAGCCGGGCGGGTGGCTGATCCCCCAGATATGCGGCACGAAAGTGTATTCGGCGGGGTCACCAAAGACCAGCCCGGGGGCGAGTGTGGCGACATACAGGCCAAGGACCAGCACAAAAACCCCCGCACCGATCAGCAGATCGAGGCGGCGGGCCGGGGATTGCGAAGATGTTGGTGTCATGGGGCGGGATTATACCGCGCTTCACCCGCCCGGCGGGCTTCGCAACTCCCCCGGCTTTCTCAGCAGAAACCGGGTTGCGAAATATTGGCGGCGTAAAGAAGTTCTGGATACACTATGCATGGAAAGTGACCGCGTATACGGCCCTGTGAGGCCTGCTCCGGGGTTCGCAGGGCATTTATGCCCTGACTCCCTCCCGGCAAATGGGCGGTTCACTGTTCCATAGACCCGTGTGAGGGTACTGAAACGGCGGGGTTCCCGCCCCACCCGGCCTCTGGTCTCTACTTGTTCACTGT
>JADZAD010000133.1 GCA_020852775.1 Anaerolineae bacterium | reverse complement strand
GGCGCAGGCCGACCACCGGCGGGCCGTAGTCCGCCAGGGCACGCAGCCCGTCCGGGATGCTGCGCTCGCCGATCATCATTCGCATCTCGGCCTCGTTCGGCGCGTAGAACGGGTATTTCGCCATGCCATCCAGCAGCCTCTTACGGTAGTCCTCTCCGTATTCCGGGCGAATGAACGGCTCCGCGCCGACGAATATGCCCCGGTTGAGCATCAACTGCGCGAGTGCTTCCCGCTCGTTGTTATGCCCGCCCGCACCCTGGTGCGCGCCGATCAGCGTCTGCAGCACGGCTTCAGGCGGAGCGTCTCGCCAGGCCTGATGTGCCACTTCTTCCGGTTTCAGGCGTGAAAACTCATGGCGGTGGCCATCTGGTTCGTAGATCTGCCATGAATGCAGCGTCGGATAGGGGGTGCGGACGAGCAGGCTGGTATCCAGCCGGAGTGGATCGAGGCGCTGCGGGTCGAAGTCCTCACCGATGCGGGAGGCGATAGCGACGTGCTCTGACCAGATGCGCATGCCCATCGCGGCGTACAGCCCGCCGCCGCCGATGCGCCCCATCTCCGAGCGCCCGTCCGGGAAGATCACGTCGTCGAGGATGATCATCCAGGCGATATAGTGGATCATGCCGGGGGTCCTTCAGGTGCAATGCGATAGTGCTGCATTGTAGTCCCATTCCTCCGCGGAGCATAGCACGATGGAGGCGGAGGGTTCCGGGGTATACAGCCATTCTGGATTTGACTCCGCGACCCTGCGGAAAGCTGAACCGGGGGCCAGCAATCAGGGACCAGGGACTGGCGTCTGGAGACTGGCGTCTGGAGACTGGCGTCTCTACTCCCCGTTAGCCTGCTGCAGGAATCGGGTGAGTGCCTTCAGGTCCTCTCCGGACATGGCACTTCCACCGAAGGGGCTCGTATTGCCCTCGACCAGGCTTTTACCAAGCGCGGAATGTCGCCACATCTTCAGGTCTTCTTCAAACGGTGAGCCGATCACATCCTCCCGGGCGACACGACCGTCCTGCATCACCAGCACACGGTTGGTCTGCCGGGCGACTGCCGGGTCATGCGTCACAACGATGAACGTCGTCCCCAGCGTCTGGTTGATCTCGCGCAGCAGGTGCATCAGTTCCTGCCCGGAGCTGGTGTCCAGGCTGCCGGTAGGTTCATCGGCCAGGATCAGTGGCGGCTTGTTGGCGAGGGCACGTGCCACGGCGACCCGCTGGCGCTGCCCCCCTGAAAGCTGGTTGGGCAGGTGATTCAGGCGGTCACCGAGCCCTACCAGCGTGAGCAGTTCACGGGCGCGCTCATGCCGCTGGCTGTGTGGCAGGTGCCCTACCATCGGCACTTCAATGTTCTCATGTGCGGTCAGTGTTGGTATCAGGTTATGCAATTGAAAGACGAAGCCCACCGTGTGGGCGCGAAAGTCATCTTTGTTGCGGATGTCCCGGATGTTCTTCCCATTGACAAAGACTTCCCCTGAAGTGGGCAGGTCGAGTGCGCCCAGCATATTGAGCAGCGTGCTCTTGCCGCTGCCGCTCGGCCCCATTACGGCGATGAACTCACCGGGGGCGACCCGGATGCTCACCCCGTCGAGCGCCCGGATCTCAACCCCATCTCCGTAAACACGGGTCAGGTCCTTTGTTTCGATAATCCATTCAGCAGCCATTACAAACCCACTTTCCAGAGATGTTGCTATTCATAGCGCAGTGCTTCGACTGGTTGGAGCCAGGTTGCGCGGAGTGCCGGGTACAGCCCACCGAACACGCCCAGCAGGATCGCAATAGCAAAGGCTCGTGCCACGACCACGGCATCCCAGCGGGTAATCATGAATGAGCCATACATGGGCAGCATCGGGAACAGCCAGGACAGGAGTGCCGCGAATACGCTGCCGAAGGCCAGGCTGATTACGCACAGGATCAGTGATTCGCGCAGGATCAGGCTGAGCACGGTGCGCCTGCGCCAGCCCAGCGCCCGTAACGCACCGATCTCACGGGTGCGCTCCAGTACCGTCATGAGCATGGTATTCATCATGCCGATCCCGCCCACCAGCAGCGCCATGATCGCGATCCCGTTGACCATCGCCATAGTTGCCTGCATATCATTGGTTTGCTCGGCGAACTCGGCAGAGCGGTTCGCAATCACTGCCGGGTACTGGGCGTTAATCTGGTCGATTACGTGCTGAACGTCCCTGGGGTCGCGTACGTCAACCATGACGAAAGTGACTTTTCGAGGCCGTCCGGTCATCGCCTGGGCATCCCGCAGCGAGATGATCCCGCCCGCCTCTTCCCACGCGTTGCCTGACTCAAAAATCCCCCTGACACGGTAGCGAATCCCATCGATCTCGACTGTGTCATCAACCCCGATGTCGAGCGACTCTGCCATGGCCCTGCCCAGGATCATCTCACGGTTGCCCGTGAGGTACTCTCCCTCGACTACGTTGACGTCCTGCATGGCCATGGAATGCGGGTTGTAGCCCATCAGGAAGAAGATGCTGCCTCCTCCAAGGGTGGTGCCCGTGAACATCATGCCACTCGTGCTCTCAACCTCAGGGAGGCCTGCCGCCCACTGCCCGATACGCTCATCCACCACCGCGTAGCCGGTGTCTGCCGCGTCACGCTGGCGGACGACGATTTCGGCATCCCCGGCGATTTCGGTGAAGGTATTGAGAAACCCTTTGCCCAGCGCATCCATCCACATGATCGAGCCGATAGTGAGTGTGAGGGCGCTGATCGCAAGCAGGGAGCGCGTGCGGCGCCTCCACAGGTTCTGCAGCGGCATCCCCCCGAAGGGCAGGCGTCCACCCTTACCCGGGTTACCCCCTTCGTAGCGCAGCGCCTCGACCGGGGGAAGCTGTGCGGCCTCCCATGCCGGATAGAGCCCGCCCACCGTTGCGAGGACAATAACCGTGCCAAACGCCTGTGCGATCAGCGCTGGCCTGACACTGATCGTTGCCCCGAACATCGACAGGTAAGGCTCAAAGAGTATCAGCAGTCCATATGCGACGAGCAGGCCGGCTGCTCCACCCGTGAGCGCGACGAGCAGCGTCTCCCCGAGGATCATCCAGAGTACGCGGGGTTTGCCCCATCCGAGTGCGCGCAGCACACCGATCTCACGGGTGCGCTCGAAGACCGCCATGAGCTGGGCATTCATCATGCCCACTCCACCGATGACCACCGCCAGCGCGGAGATCCCCCAGGCGAACCCACGCATGGCGTCACCCATCATGGCGTTGTCACGCAGGGTCTCTGTACTCGTCATGGAGAGTTCAGGATGCAGCCGGTCGAATCGCAGGATCAGCCGGTCCGCGAGGCTGGCATCCGTCAGTTTCAGGTAGAAGACACTGACCTTCCCGGGCAGGCCGAGCATCTCCTGGGCGTCGTCCAGCAGAATGACGGCCCCGCCTTCCTCAAACGGATCGCCTGTAGTATAGATGCCGACGATACGAAAGGTTGTTTCGCTGAGTCTGAGGCTGTCGCCAACATCCCTGTGAAGGCTCTCCGCAGCGGCTGAACCAAGCAGCAGCGGCTTGCCGTGGGCCTCCCGTGCCTCCGGAGAGTCAAGGCTGACACCTTCATTTATGCTGAAGCGCTCCAGGATGAAACTGTCGGGGGCATAGGCGTAGACAAAGAAATACGGGAGGTCTTCTGCGCGGACGATGCCGTGAAGCACGGATGTCACGTCTTCGACCTCTGGCATCGCACGCAGCTCATCTCCAATTCGTTCCTCAACCGAACTCATGGTGAGGTCGAAAGCGTTCGGATCACTGACAGCGAGGTCGGCTTTGCTGCCGGTAATCACCGTGCTGTACCCCCCCTCGATGCCATCAGCGAGGGTACCGAGGGTGATGATTGCGGCGACGCCCACCGCGATCCCGAGTACCGTCAGGAAGGTTCGTCCCTTGCGCCGCAGCAGATTCTTCAGGATCATTTCCATAGCGTCATCCCGATCCGGGCCTGATCCGATCCTTACGCCTGATCTGGCTCATAACCTCATTGTACAGATGCGCCGATCGTCTGGTCAATGCTGCTCAGGTGGTATGGTAATATTGTCAGCGATCTCCCAGCCGTTCATCACTCCCAATTACCGGGGTGGGTGCCCCGCAGAGGAGCGTGACCATGAGCCACGAAACGCCCGGCAAAGCGCCTGAAACACACATGACACAGATCGTCTTCCCCGGAGACACAAACCACTACAATTCACTGTTCGGCGGGATTGCCATAGGCTGGATGGACCAGGCCGCCTATATTGCGGCAGTACGCTGGTGCCGCCGGAAAGTGGTCACGCGGCACACCAGCGAGATCGACTTCCGCGAGCCGGTGCGCGCCGGGGAGATTGTCGAACTGGTGGCGTGGATTACCCGGACCGGGCGCACGTCGATGCGTGTGAGGGTCGATTTGTGGGTTGAGCAGGTGCTCAGTGACCGGCGGACGCTGGCCTGTACCGGGGAGTTCGTAATGGTGGCGCTGGACGAGAATGACCATCCGACCCCGGTGCCGCCACTCGTGGCTTGAAACAAAAACGCCCCGTCTGGCGGGGCGCTGTGTACCCGGCCCTGCAGCCAGCTACTCGTGGGTGACACGGATCAGAGCCGCGCCCCGCTTCTCGACCGCACCGACCTCCCACCAGGCTGCGCCTGCCTGCGCCATATGTGCGTTGAAAGCCTCGAAACCTGCCTCCGGGACGGCGATCAGCAGGCCGCCGCTGGTCTGTGCATCGAAGAGCGTCATACGTTCGATGTCACTGAGGCTTTCCTCGAAGGCCACACCACCGCCAAAGGCGCTGCGGTTGTTGGCTGTGCCACCGGGGAAGATACGCTGCCGGGCATATTCCTCTGTGCCACTGAGCAGGGGAATCGCCGTATAACGCAGGTG
>JADZAD010000132.1 GCA_020852775.1 Anaerolineae bacterium | reverse complement strand
CGCAGCCATCTGTCGCTCATCGCGTATCTCTGGATTGTATTTGGATCCGCGGCGATCATGCTCCTGATATGGTGCTTGCTGGCAGGGCTCCCTCTGACTGGGTATACGGCCCCGGCAATATTCTGGATGGTTGCGCTGGGGTTGATCCCGCAGCTGGTGGGCCACACCGCAGCCAACTATGCGATTCGCTTTATGAGCGCCACATTCGTCTCAATCACCATCCTGGCCGAGCCCATCGGTTCGACCCTGCTGGCAGTGCTCCTGCTCAACGAAACACCTGTGCCGCTGGAATTGCTTGGAGGTGGCCTGATTCTGGCGGGGATTGCCTTCTCCTCGCTGAAATCGACCTCTTCAATCCCGGATACAGACTCCTCCCTTGCTGCACAGAACGGCAGGCAGGCTGATGGCTGAAAAAGCGCGCAAACGCTACGAAATCCACCAGACCACCGCGCCTGGCCTGGATCACCTCATGCCTGAAGAAGCCCGGCTGGCCTGGGTAGAGTTGCTCGACCGATTTACCTCCGACCTTGCGGCCCCTGCCATAACGCTGGATGGCCAGGCGGTGGTACTTGAAGATTATCTGGAAGTTCATCCTCACTGGCGTTCTCAAGTTGAAGAACTAGTCGCTGGCGGTCGCCTTTTCCCCGGCCCGTGGTACGTCCAGACGGCTCAACACCTCGTCAGCGGTGAGGCCCTCATTCGAAATCTGCAGGAAGGTCTTTTACTCAGCAGGAAGCTTGGCGCGGTGGGATTTATCGCCAGCCTCACAGAAGGAGCAGTTCAGCTAGCTCAACTCCCACAGATTCTTGACGGCTTCGGTCTGTACAGCGCCTTCCTGCAGCCGGGCATGCAGAGCGGCGGCCTGCTGCAAGCAGGCGCATGGGTAGCACGAGACGGTGCGCAGATAGCTCTCTTTCGTGAAGCCAACGCCCGTGGCCATGGCCCTGAACTGCGGGTGAACGATTACCGACCAGGTGGAGTACCAGTAAAACGCAGGCCAGTACGCCGGACGGTATCGACACTCACCGGACTGGCTGAATTGATCCGTGATACGGCGAGCCTACCCTACCCCGAAGTGCTACCTGTCGTCGATCGCACACACCCTGAATCATCCGGAACGCTGAGTGCGCGGCTGTGGATCAAGCAACGGAATCACCGCATCCAGACCCTCCTCGAGAACTGGGCCGAGCCTTTCACGGTCTGGGCATCGCTGTTGTCGCCCTCGAACCCGAAGGGGTTCCTCTCCGCTTCAGATGTCCTGAGTTACGCATGGCGGCTTGCCCTGCGCGCCCAGACACCTGAGGTCCTGCTCGGCTGTGCTTCTGACGCCACTTACCGGATGACTCAATCCCTGCACGAGCGGGCTGAGACCGTTGCAGATGCTATCACGCGCGGTGCGCTTGAGACACTTGCGGCGCAGATCAATACCACGACCCTGCCTGCCAAGGGTGTTGCAGTGGTAGTATTCAATGCCGCGCGGAGCGCCCAGAGCGGCCCTGTCAGCGTTGCGCTGGCAGAGCTTCCGTGGGACCCTCTGCTGCCCATGGAGATGACAGAGTCTGCGGGTCGATCAGTGCCCTGCTCCGTTGTTGATGTTGAACAGGACGGCGATACACCAAGGTTGCCAGTTGTTGAGTTTATCGCCCGAGACGTTCCGGCATTCGGATACGATACTTTCGTAATCAGCCAGACTGATACTGACACCGACAGCAGCATGGTCGATGTTGACAGCGGCCTGTCCATTGAGAATGAGGCTCTCAGCCTGACCGTCGATCGCCAGACCGGGCTGCTGACGATCTTCGACAAGCGGACGGGACGCTCGTATGCCGGCCTTGGCCGTTTTGAGGACGGCGGTGACTGCGGGACGGTGCTGTCCTATGCGCCTCCAACGCGTGATACAATTATCGACGTCCCTGCCAATGCGCCACTGCTGGTGACCCGCCAGCGTGGAGCTACCAGCGAGATTCTTTACGTCTTCCAGATTTTTCGCTTACCAGAGTCTCTGTCGCCAGATCGCAGTGCGCGGCTACCGATGGCTGCGCAGTTCGTCCCGATGGCAATCGCCACGCGCATCACCCTGTATCGAAGCGTCCCACGGGTGGAGTTGGATATCCGGTTGGCAAATGAAGCCTCCAACCATCGCCTGAGGATCCACTTCCCGAGCGGGTTGTTCAGTGAGACCGTGTTTGCGGATGGGCTGTTCACAGTGAACGAGACCGTCGTCAGCCTGGCTCAGGAGGGCGCTGATCCGGAACCAGTCGCCGTAGCTCAACGCGCATTCACCACTATTATCAGTGCGGACAGCGGGCTTACTATCGCATCACGAGGGCTGCCGGAGGCCTGGGTAACACCGGCGGAGCATGGTCACGACGTAGCCGTTACCCTGCTTCGCGCAGTGGGGGAGCCCTGCGCCTTAAATGGGATCGAGCGGGCTCGAGATTCTGTGTCCGGCGCCCAGGGATTTGGTGAGCACGAGCTTTCGCTGGCCGTCATCCCACATCCTGGCACGGACTGGTTGAGCGCATGGCACCAGTCATGGCAGTTCCAGACTCCGCTCAGAGCCCTCGTGACGACACGCCATAAAGGGGTGCTGAACTCGCGTGGAAGCCTGGTTACCGTTGACAACCCACTTGTCGTACTAAGTACCATCAAGCCAGCGCGTGATGGTCAGGCAATGATCGTTCGTGTTTACAATCTCAGTGGTGAAGCGCAGTCGGCGAACGTTCAGATCGGCGTATCGTTCGGCAGCGCGGAACGAATGCGGCTCGACGAGGCCAGTCTCGGCCTGCCACCGTTGCAGGTCGAGGGCCAGACGGTCACCCTGACGGTGCCGCCGTTTGGGCTTCAGACGATTGCTCTGCTTCCCTAATATCCCATCTGAAGGTAGCCTGCTGCATCTCCCGGCCATGGCTGCAGTTCATAGGCTTCCAGTTCTTCGCCTTCCGGCAGATATGGTTTGAAATACTGCTCCTGCAGGCGCGTCAGAGTACCATCCGCGCTCATATCCTGCAGGGTGAAGTTGACCAGGGCCAGGAAATCGGGGTCAAGCCGCGACATCGCCATAGCGTACCCGGATGCGCGATAGCGGTCAGGATGAAGCTTGAGGCGCTCCTCCGCCTGTGCCATGAGGTAGAGCGTGTATTCATCTCCTACGACACCGTACACACCGCGGCTGGTCACCGCCTCAAAAGCGTCCTCCAGCGACTCGCTTTCCTGAATCTGTGGGAAGCCATTGTTATCGTCGATCAGGTCCCGGCTGATATCGATGGGCGGAATCGCCAGCGAAGGCTTGAACTCAAGATCGTTAATTCCCCTCAGAGCGACGTCGTCGATATAGATCAACCTCAAACCCCGCGCATAGTATGGTTCGCTTACAGCATACACACCAAGCAGATTGAGAGAGGGCCGCACCCCGACGACCACATCGGCCTGTCCGGCGGCAAGAAGATCAAACCCATTCTCGACGCTGTCAGGAATTTCGATCACAGAGACATTCCAGCGGCGGGCCATTTCGTTGATCACCGCACGGTTATAGCCGTCCACAATTGGCTGGCCATCGAACACCGCCGGGGTGGCGCTCAGTGACAGGCCAGCAACTCGGAGTGGGTCTCCTGTGCGCAGCCGCTCCAGCAAGGCGCCGGGTTCCGCCATTTCCACCGGGAAGGTCGCAAGAGTCAGTTCGCTCTCACCAGGCAGTGCCGGGAAGACATCCGCCGAATAGCCGTAGAGGTTCGCTGTAAAGAGCGGCGAGATCTTCCCGGCGCTGTTTAGCTGCTGTAGCGAAAGGTCAAGCAGGTCACGCAGCGCGACGTCACCCCGCCGCACAGCGAACGCGTAGCTTTCCGGCATCACCGCATCCTCAAGGATCAGCGTGTCGGTCTTTTCCTGTGCGGCAAGCATCAGATGCTCGCGCCGACCGGCCACCGCCTGCACAACTCCTGAGGCAAGGGCAGCTACTGCATCTTCAATGCCAGCGTACTCTGTAGCAGTGAACTGTGTGCTGTTGTCTTCCTGATAAGCCTGCAGCGCGGCAAAAGCCAGCGCATCTTCTGCGCCAACTGCTTGCCCGGATAGATCTTCGGGACTGTCAAACCCTGATGACTGGTTCACCAGCAGGGAGTAACCGCCCGCGAAGGTTGTCTGAGAGAATTCTACTTCCGCTTCAAGATCACGCGTGCGGGCGACAGCGGCAGCCAGCATATCCACATCACCTGCCTGCAGGAGGCGAAGCCTTGTCTGTCGCGTCACCTGCACAAACTCAATTTCCACCCCCCATAGGGCTGCAATCTCACGGCTGAGTTCAACCTCGTAGCCTTTGATCGTACCATCGGGGGCAAGGTAACCGAATGGCTCGTACCCGTACAGCACACCAACGCGCACCGTACCACGATCTCGTATCGCCAGCAATGCCGATTCTGCCGCCTGGCTGCCCGCGCCATCTGAGCTGGCAGCAGCACTCTGAGGCTGCCGCGTTGCTGTCGGCGCCGGAATCACGGTTGGCGAAGCGGGCGTGGCGGATGACGTGCAGGCTGTCATGCTGAGGGCGACCAGCGACACGGCAAATAGTTTTTGGAGGTTTTGGCGGGCACCAGAGGCGATCATAGACAGTTCAATCACAGTACAGGGAGTGGGACGAAATATAGGCTTCGATCGGAGCGGGCACCATGTACCTGATCGAGCGACTCTGGGCTCGCAGGCTACGGATCAGGTTAGATGATAATTCGATCAGCGGGGCATCCACAGGCAGGATCCGATCAATGATTCCGGGAATCTGCTGTTCCAGTGCCCGGAGATCGATCTCTTCCCGCGTGCGCTGCATCACCCCCAGCATCGCGTGTTGTATCACACGCCAGGGCTGATGCCAGAGCGGCAGATCACGCAGCGAATCACCTCCGATGAGAAAGATCAGCTCAGGCTGAGCATAACGTTCGTAGACGATCTCCAGCATGTCGGCTGAGTAGTGAGGGCCGGGCCGCTCCACGTCCACCAGGGAAATTTCAAAGTCCGGGTTGTTTGCGAGCGCCAACCTCAGCATTGCCAGGCGGTGCTCAATCGGGGCTACAACCGTTCCCGGTTTATGGGGAGGATCTGCTGCCGGAACCCACAGAACGCGGTCAAGGCGCAGTTGTTCACGTGCCATCTCTGCCAGGATCAGGTGTGCGATATGCGGTGGGTCAAATGTGCCACCGAGTATGCCCAGCCGTTCTACCACCGGTCAATCCACTCAAGTTCGTAATCGCCAATCAGTACCGTGTCACCCTCACCACATCCCGCACGGCGAAGGGCATCAGTTACACCGACCGCATCGAGTATGCGCTGGAAGCGCATGACGGCCTCGTCATATTCCCAGTAGGTCATAGCGGCAGCACGCTCTATGCGTGCACCAACAACACGGTATCCGGCATTCTCACGGACAATTTCGAAGGCTTCTTCATCTGCCGGGCGGAACACCGGCACCTCTTCATTGGGACGCTCTGGCTCTGGTAGTGACTTAAGGGCCTCGAGAACGGCGTAGAGAAGTTCAGAGACGCCGTCCCTGGTGATCGCCGAAATCACCATAAATTCATGTCCATGCTTGCGGGCGGCACGCTCAATCCGGCTTGATTGCGCTCTCGCTTCCGGTATGTCCGCCTTGTTCAGCACGACAATCTGGGGCTTGTTCGCCAGATCAGGGTCAAAAAGCGCAAGTTCGCTGTTAATCTGCGCAAAATCCGCCAGCGGGTTCGCCGACGCCCCATCCAGCAGATGGATCAGCAACCGGGTACGCTGAATATGCCGAAGGAAGCTGTGCCCCAGCCCTACCCCCGCATGGGCTCCTTCAACCAGCCCGGGAATATCTGCAAATACAACTTCAGAGTCACCGATCAATACAACACCCAGGTTCGGGGTCAAGGTAGTAAATGGGTAAGGAGCGATCTTGGGTCGCGCCGCACTGATCACTGAAAGCAGCGTTGACTTTCCGGCGTTGGGCACCCCCACGATCCCGATATCGGCAATGAGCTTGAGTTCCAGGGCGAGGTTGCGTTCCTCCCCTGGCGCGCCTTTCTCACCGATCCGGGGAGCCTGGTTGGTTGAGGAGCGAAAATGGAAATTCCCCCTGCCTCCGCGCCCCCCCTGTGCAACGACGACGCGCTGTCCAACTTCCGTCAAATCTGCCAGGAGTTCTCCTGAATCAGCGTCCCGCACTACCGTCCCCGGCGGAACGTCGATCAGAAGCGGATCGGCTGTCGCCCCCGTCTTTTTTGCGCTTCCTCCGCGCCCACCGTTGTGTCCGATGAAGCGACGGACACGCTCAAAGGTCTGAAGAGTGTTCAGGCGAGGGCTGACCACCAGCACGATGTCTGCCCCATTTCCACCGTCACCACCGTCCGGTCCCCCGAAAGGGATATACTTCTCACGGCGGAATGACACCATGCCATCTCCGCCGTCACCAGCTTTCACGTAGATACGTACTTCATCCAGAAACATGGTGCGAAGGATACCCTGCCCATCTGTAATAAGCAAAGACCCCCGGGCCAAGCCGGGGGCCATCCTGTGACTTCGGTTTTGCTACCTGGAACAGGCTAATTATCCCGCTCAATTACCGCAGTAATCAGGTCGCGCAGTTGTTCCACTTCAGGCCCCTGGGGAAGTCTGTCGAGGCAGCGATTGGCCTGCATCGCCAGAACCTGCGCCATCTGGCGCCCCTCTTCAACTGCCCCTCCTTCAATCAAGCGGCGCTTGATCGCGGTGATGGCATCGTCAGGCGGCTCGACCAGTGCAACTGCTGACGCGGTATAGCCATCGGCGGAACCATTTGTCCTGACTGCGGTTGCCACACCTTTGCCCTGCAGCACGTCTACACCCGCGTCCTTACCCATCAGCACTGGATCACCGGTAAGGTCAAGAAGGTCGTCCACAATCTGAAAAGCCAACCCCAGATAGAAGCCGTATTCGCCAAGTGTATCAACGATATCGGCTTTCCCGCCTGCCAGTTGAGCGCCCAATAGGGCTGACGCACGGAACAGCGACGCCGTCTTCTTGGCAACGATCTTCTGATAGAGGTCACGATTGAGATTGTTGTCTTTTGCCGCGGCCGCCTGAAGGGTCTCACCTTCCACGAGCGCAACGGTTGCCTCGGCAAAGGTTGTGTTGAGGTCCTTGTACGGGGCCATGAGCCGGTAAACCTGGGCGAACAGGAAGTCACCGGTCAGCAGTGCAAACGTTCGCCCCCAGCGCTCGTTGATGGTGACGTGCCCCCGGCGCGTTGTGCCATGGTCATTGATATCATCATGTACCAGTGTCGCCGTGTGAACCAGCTCGACGGCTGCTGCAAGGGGCACCGCATCTTCCAGTGAGGAGCCTCCAGCGATCAGGTAGGAAAGAAACAACAGCCGTGGCCGGACACGCTTCCCACCTGCCAGCAGGAT
>JADZAD010000131.1 GCA_020852775.1 Anaerolineae bacterium | reverse complement strand
CGGCAGGCAGTTCGTATACCTTTTACGTCAGCTCAGGGACATATGACCTGAAGGCGGAGGACTGCAGCAACAACGTCCTGGACGAGCAGTATGGTATCCAGACCAGCGCGAGCAGCACCTGGACGGTCTATGGCGGGGCCACCAACAGCGGGCCATCAACCTCAGGGGACGGCAGTGTGTCGGTCACCATGACCAACTACACACCCAACACCGCCTGCTATGTCTACATCTCGCCCTCGACCTCCGACTCGTGGGGTTCGGACTGGCTGGGGAGTTCAACCGTTGCTTCGCAGGGTTCGTACACCTTCTGGGTAACCCCCGGCACGTATGACCTGAAAGCAGAGGATTGCAGCGGCAACGTTCTGGATGAACTGTATGGCATCTCGATCTACAACTCTTACAGTTGGCCGCTGTACTGGGCGGAACCAGGCGTCGGCCCGCAGTCATCCGACGGTATGGCGACGCTGCAGGTGGTCAACCACGTCAGTGACATCTGCTACCTGTATATCGCGCCCTCGTCAACCAGTGAATGGGGCACTGACTGGCTTGGCTCAGGCATACTCCCTTATAGCAACTGGCAGGAATTCGTGATGGAACCAGATACTTATGATATCCACGCGGACTACTGCAACGGGGCTGAAGATTACTGGTACGACATCTGGGTGTCGGGTTACACAACCTACGATCTGTACTGAGGACAGCGACCAGACAGGGGAGGCTTCACGGCTCCCTTGAAAGAGACAGGTTTCAGTGGCCCGGCAGCTGCCGGGCCCTCCTCATGTTCAGCGCCGGATTCGCCTGAGCAGGAACCACAGCACCGCGAAGACCAGCACGATGCTGACAATGTTGATCGCTACGTACAGCGTCGGCTGATTCTGCGGGGTGATCCCGGCCAGCGTGATGATGATATTCGTGAGTTCAGCAGCAGCGAGCAACCCGGCGATCCAGTTGAGGAACTCGGCAGCGCGTGCTTCGCGGAAATCATGGTACTCCGTGGCATAGGTCAGCAGCAGGTTCTGCTTACGCTCGAACCGCTCTACGAGATCGTCGAGCTTATGATAGCGGCGGGCCCGCTCAAGGAACTCGATGCGGGTGGCATAAGGTGTGATGTTCTCCTGGTACTGGATCAGATCAGCGAGGGCGTTCTGCAGGGTGGCGATCATCGCGCGGCGTTCCGGCACCGGGGCTGCCACCAGCAGATCGAGCCGGCGGATGTAGGCCCGCAGGAGCGCCTCCTGCAGGTAGACCCACTCCATCAGGACGATGGTGTGCGCGGAGAGATACAACGAGGCCATCGCCTCCGTATCCGCCAGCCGCCGCTGCCGGATGTTCTCAAGGATCGGCCAGACGGCCTGGTTGTAGAGGATCAGTTCGCTGTTGCCCAGCAGAAAGACCCCCGCTTCCTGGTCTGAACTCAGGTTGTCATGCAGTTCACGCTCGACCAGCCATGAGGCCCGCTCGTGATAATACACGTCCATTGCACCGATACCACGCAGCGGGGCGCTGTACTCCTCCACGAACGGGGGAAGATGCTCCGGCGGCATCGGATTGGTTTCATTCAGGATCACGGTGGTTGAGCCAGTCGGACGCTGCGATTCTGCGGGCGGCTTCTGCTTCAATCGCCGTTTCCCCTTCGCAGGCTCCGGTGAATCGTGCTCCAGCCGATCCGCGAAAACGTGCTGCGACAGATCACGTACCCCGGCGACCGTGACATGCACACCGTTCAGCACCGGGATCACCTGCCGGATGTGTGTCTGCTCCAGATCGGCAGGCAGGGCGCTGGCCCATTCAGCAGGCAGGCTGAGCACCTGCGGCTGGAAGCCCATCCGCACCAGTTCGATCACCTCCTCGGGGGTGTGGCCCGGCCCGGATGGGGTGTGAAAAGTGACGTAATACTCCGCGATACCGACCCCGGCCCGGTGCAGCAGCAGGACGGGTGTGACGGTGACCCACGTCCGCCGGCGATCCGCTTCCTGTGCTGCTGTGAGCACATCCTGCTCCTCAAACTCATCCGGAGGGCGGCGCAGCCTGGCAAGGACAGGACGGAGGTTGGTCAGGCGGAAATCGGCGAACTGGAAGCGCAGAAGGCTGTCATAGCCACTGCGGGCAACGTTCCGTGAGACACGTTCCAGTACGCGAAGCTCGTCGGGTTGTTCTTTCCACGGGGTATGGCTGTGGGCCAGAAAGCAGGGCAGGCGCTCAAGGCGTTTCAGGCTGGTTTCAAGGAAATGCGGAGGTGGGCTATCGACGACGAAGGTATCCCGCCAGACAGCATTGGCCTGGCGGATCAGGAGCGGCAGCTTGCTGGGTTCGTCATCAGTGGCCATGTCAGTACTTTCCCCGACCAATCACACGCGGCGCAAGCCACATTGCGGCGATTGAGAGCACGATGCAGGCCCCGCCGATGCTGAAGGCGAGTGCGTAGCTACCCTGGCTATCATATATCACCCCGCCCAGCCAGGGAAACAGCCCCGCACCGACCGAAAAGAATGCCGCGACCGCGCCGTTCACGAGCGCCATCTGCGGCCCGGAGAACAGGTCGCTGGCGCTGGCTGAGACCATCGAGGCCCGCGCACCCTCACCGATACCGAAGATCAGCGCGTACAGGCCCAGCCATGCCGGGTTGAGGCCCGGCTGCAGCATCACGAGCAGGGCGATCGCTGTGAACAGGCTGATGGAGCCAACCGCGAAGGTCGTTTGTCGCCCCACCCGGTCGGAGAGGATGCCAGAGAGGATAAAAGTTGCTGCTGCGACCGCCCCCGCTACGCCGATGCTGTTTGCCACAACCTGGCGATCGAACCCTGCGTCCGTGAAAGCGGTGATCTGATGGACGGTCATCAGGCGCAGCGGCCCCATCGTGAAGACCGCCGCAAGCATCACCAGCCAGAACGCGGGGTTCATGAGTACGTCTCTGACAGACTGATGGCCCTCAAACTGAAAGGCTCCGCCTGGACGACCCGGTTCCACGTCCCCATCCGGGTGCAGGCCCAGTTCGCGCGGGTGGTCACGCAGGAGCAGCGCCGCCAGCGGGATCGCCACTGCCGCCATGATCGCTGTCACCAGGTAGGCGGCACGCCAGCCGGAAATACTGATGATCAACGAGACCAGCGGTGTAACCAGCATCGAGCCGATGCCGGTACCACCGAAGACGATTCCGATCGCCAGCCCACGCCTGCGCCGGAACCAGTGTGATATCACCGTCGCCTGTGGCCCGAAGTTGATCAGCGTCAGGCCAGCCGCTGTGATGACCCCATAGGCAGCCAGCAGATGCCAGAGCGTGCTGGCGCGGCTGCACAACAGCAGCCCGACCGCCGCCAGCGCCATGCCTGCGCTGAAGGTCATGCGCGCACCGTACCGCTGAAGCAGCAGGCCCGCCGGGGCGGAAAACAGGGTGAAGGTGATCATCGTGGCGGAGAAGATCAGCGAGGTTTCAGCACGGCTCCAGCCGAATTCCCCAATCAGCGCGTTGAAGAACACGCCGAACGAAAGCTGGGTGCCGAAGCCGACGACCTGGGTGAAGAAACAAACCGCGACGACGACCCATCCGTAGAAGAACGGAGTATGCCGCACGGTTGATGTCGATGGGTGAACAGGCGGTATCTTCATACAGGCAAGAATAGCACTCCTGAGGCCTGTTTCATAATGGGATCAATCCAATGGCCGGATTACGTCTCGTGCCGCCGCGATCTGCGCCCGGCATTCCTCAGCGAGGATACCACCGTGCAGCTCGATCTTCAGGCTGGACCGTGCCGCGACTTCCTCCGCCGGGAGCCAGGGATCCATGTGGCCCTCAGCGGGCGCGCCAAAGTAGAACCGGGTGATGTGAGCCTTTATTGCCGCCGAGAGGCACATCGAGCAGGGGGAGGCATTGGTGAAGAGCACGAGGTCATCGAAGAAGATCGTGCCGCGCAGCCTGCCCACCGTCCGCAGCGCGTTGATCTCGCTGTGAGCCGTCGGGTCAGAGTCCGAATACTGCGTGTTATGGGCGCTCAGTATAACGTTGCCGTCGAGATCAGTGAGTATCGCGCCGAAGGGTGGGTTGCCCAGCGCCAGCGCGGTCGCCGCTTCCTCCTGCGCCATACGGATCAGGGCTTCGGTACGAACCTGGTCGAGCATCGGGTCCTGCCTTTCAGGTTATTCCGCCACCAGCAGTGCGCCGGGGCGAGTGGGCCGCAGCCATACGGCCAGCCACAGGGTCAGCGTCGTGACGACCAGCACCGCTGTGCCGATCCAGTAGGAGGTGACATAGCTGCCGCTGGTGTCGAACATCCGGCCTGAGAGCCACGGCAGGT
>JADZAD010000130.1 GCA_020852775.1 Anaerolineae bacterium | reverse complement strand
GCTGTTCAACCGCGATCTGCAGCACCACCCGGTCAAAGAACTGCGGTTCACTCCCGGAAGCAGTTGGCGTGACGCCGGATGTCGGAAGTGGGGTGAAGGTCGGGCCCAGGTCAATCAGGTCAGGCGCGGCAACAGTTGAATCGACAGTATTCCCGACCGTGACCTGGCTGAGTTGAGTGGATACCAGCCAGATAATGGCAGCGAATCCGAGCACCAGGATCACCCCGGTAATGGCGTTCGCCCGCAGGGAGACTGGCTGGCGCCGGGGGGCTTCATCCGTGGGCTCGGCCATCGTGGGAACGCCCGGCGCCGGCTGTGACGGAGGGGTGGGGATGGGGCGGCCCAGGAACGGCTGTGCGCGCTGGAGTTGCTGCCGGGGCGCAGGCTGAGTGCGACGGGCCGCCGGGGCCAGCCCCGCAGGCCCACTTGGCCCTCTCCATTGATCCGGTGTCACATGGACGGCATGCCGTGGTGGATCGGGCTCAACCGGATTGGGTACAGATGGAGGGAACTCCGCCGGCGTAAACGGCCGGGTTGTGTCGGGATCCTGATCCGCAGCCATGCCCGTCGATACGACAGGCGCCGGGGTATCCGGAGGCGCAGATGGCTCCGCTGTTGACTGCGTGACACTGCGCGGAACCTCACCGATGATCACGCCGAACTGTGCCGCTACTGCGTTCGCATCAAGCCCCAGAAACTGCGCGTAGTTTCGCAGAAATCCCTTGGCATGAGTCGGAGATGGCAGCACGCTCAGGTCGCCTGTCTCCAACGCCTGAAGGTACTTGACCCGGATGCGAGTCCGGATCTCAACCTCATCAAGGGAATAGCCCCGGCCCTCACGCGCCTGGCTGAGCATCTCGCCCAGAGAACGAAGATCGTCACTCATAACGTGCTCCACCCATATAGCCGTACCGGACGTGCAGCCCCGCGATAAATAAGAGAAGCCAGCGATGCAGCACCGCTGGCCGCGTTAACGCTGGCTGAACGTTCTCTCAGAGAGCTAGCCACTGCCGGCACCCTCTGGCTGGCCTCCGCAGGGCAGAGACCGGGGCCGGCCTATTCGGCGGACTCTGCCACCTCGGCAACCACGGCTTCTTCAGCAGGTGCTTCTGCAGCGGCTGCCTCTTCCGCCTGCGGGCGCGGATCCTCACCTTCACGGAACACCACGACGTCTACCGTCGGGACGATATTCGCGTCGAGGCGAACCGGCACATGGAACAGGCCAAGCTCACGGAGGGCTTTGTCGCCGATGCGGCGGCGGTCGATCTCAAGGCCGATTTCTTCCTTGAGCGCGTCCGCGATCTCGCCGGGGGTTACCGAGCCGTAGAGCTTGCCGGTATCGCCTGCGCGCACCCCGAAGTACAGCGTGACGCCCTGCAGACGCTCGGCGACGGCATTGTATTCCTTGTTCCGCTCGGCGCGGCGCAAGTCGGCAGCGGCGCGCAGATTCTCAAAGCGGCGCAGCGCCCCGACGGTCGCCTTGACGGCCATCCCGCGCGGAATCAGGTAGTTGCGGGCAAACCCCGGAGCGACCTCGACGAGTTCACCGGCGACACCCTGCTTATAGACATCCTGCAAAAGAACGACTTTCATCGTTTGTGCCTCTCAAGTGTTGAAATATCGCGGCGATTTTACCGTATCAGACACGAGACTTCAAACTCCGTGTGAGCCCGTGGCCAAGGTGCCCGATTTGGCCCTTCCGGGAATGGTGCTAAAATGATCCCATTAGTTAGCCAGCTAAACGCGGCCCCCGGTACAGGGCGGGTTGAGCAAGGGAGCCACAGGGAAACTGTTATGGCGTCACACTCCTCGGATACCCAGCGCTTTGAAGAATCAAAGCGCGCACTGCGTGAGATGCCGGCTGCGATCCATGAAGACATCGCGTATCTGCGTATCCCCACCCCCACGGGCGGTAGCACAAACCAGGGATTCTGGCGCATCCAACTGCTTGATGGCATAGGCAGAGCAATCGGTGTGGATGTCTACGGCGATGTAGTCCTTGGGCGAGGAGATGTCACCAGCGGTGGAGATGGAGTTGACCTGACGGTGTTCGGCGCGATCGAATCGGGGGTGTCGCGCCGCCACGCGGTGATACGTCCATCCGGCAGCCGGCTTCTGCTGGTTGACCAGGGCAGCACCAACGGTACCCTGCACAACGATACCCCACTGCAGGCCGGGGTTGCCCGCCAACTGGTTGATGGAGACCTGATCGTCCTCGGATTCCTGCCGCTCCTGCTGAGGATCGTATCCGCTCCGGTGACTGCCGGGAAGTAGTGCACCAGAGGGCCTATGAGCGAACGGGATCGAAAACCGCTGTCCGCGATCGACGAGGAGCGTCAGCGCCTGGAAAAGGCCCTGGAGCAGCGCCAGCAGCCGCAGTACACCTCACGGCTCGATACCTCGGACGCGGGTATCCCGGATTTCCTCAACCCCTCCTTCGGCTTGCGCGTTGGCATGGCGAGGGAGTACCTGCCCCTTCCGGCTCACCTGCTGCACGCGGAACTGCCACCGGACATTGCGCTCTGGCGCATCGAACTGCATTACCTCGCGCCGGGGGAACCGCCACTGGGGCTGGATATCCTCGGTGATACGGTGCTGGGGCGCAGCACAGGTGGGCCATCCGCGCCCGATCTCGACCTCGACCGCTACGGGGCGCGTGACCGGGGCGTATCACGCCGCCATGCGCTGCTGCGCCCAACGATGAATCGCCTTTACCTGATCGATCGGGGGAGCACCAACGGCACGATTCATAACGCAGTGCCACTGGGTAAGGGCATCACGCATGCGCTTGAAGATGGGGATACGGTAGCCTTCGGGCAGATGACCTTTACCGTCCGCCTGATCGACGGCCCCGGTCTGTATCGGAACCGCCGTCAGACTGAAGTGGGTGAGGAGGTTGGGCCCGGCCAGACCAGCCGGCTTGACCCGGACATGCTCAATCCGCGGCCAGATGATGAGGGGCCCGGTACGGACGAGCTGACCGGGCGCGATCCTCAATAGGGCGGCCTGTCAGGCGCTAAAACGTGAGTGGCAGAGCGGTCGTGGCCACCCGTTGGACGATGAAGAACAGGAACGCGCTGGAGACCGCCCATATTGTAGCCTCACGCGAGCTGGTCTGACCTTTGGTAAAGGCAAATACGGCTGGCCAGGTCATGATGGCGACCAGCCCGTAGAGGAAGTGCAGCCAGCGGGCCGGCATCAGGCCGGTGAACAGCATCGCGATACCAACCAGGCACTGCAACGCGAGCATTATCTCACCGATGATCACCGCCCCCCAGAAGTCCCCGCCGATATCCTGCCGGCGAATCATCGTGAAAAGCGCCAGCAGCGTGACCAGCGCGGTGAAGATGGCAGCGGCACGCGCCATAAACTGATGAGCCTGAACAAGGAAGTCCATAGAGTCCTTTTCCGTAGATAGCTGAAAGTGCCTCAGCCGTAAAGGTCACTTCGCCGATCGTCAAATACAGGGATACGCCCCCTGATCTCCGCTACAGAAGAGAGGTCGAGGGTCACTGTCAGCAGCGTTTCCTCCTCCTCGGCCTCGATCACCACCTCACCCCATGCGTCCAGCACCACGGAGTGTCCGCAGAACTGCGTTGACTCGTCCTGCCCGCTGCGGTTACAGGCGACGACAAACATCTGGTTCTCGATCGCCCGGGCGCGTAGCAGCGTGCGCCAGTGTGCCAGGCGTGGGTGCGGCCATTCGGCTGTAATGAAGGTGATCACCGCGCCACCCAGCGCCATCCGCCGGAATTGCTCCGGGAAGCGCAGATCATAGCAGATCGCCAGCCCGGAGCGCCCCCAGGGCAGGTCAGCCGTGACGATCTCGCCCCCCGGCTGAAGGTAGCGATGCTCATCCATGAGGCGGAACAGGTGCAGCTTGCGATAGATCGCCCGCAGGTCACCATCCGGGCCATACCAGACGCCGGTATTATAAGCCGCTCCGTCGTGGCTGACTTCCAGCAGTGAACCGTAAAGGTGGACCCGGTGCTCCCGCGCTAACGAAGCGACCTCCATAAAGCGCCCGGCATCGACCGGGCCAGCCAGCACGGTGGCCCGGTCGAGCGCGTAACCGGTATCCCACAACTCCGGGAATATCACCACATCCGACCCGCGGCGGGCGGCCTCCGCGGTCCATTCCCGGACACGCTGCATGTTGCTCTCCGGGTCGCCTTTATGGATGCTGAACTGGCCGAGGCTGACAGTAAGCTGTCCGGTCATCAGTATGCCCTCCTGATACTAACGGCCCAATGCGCGACGGGTCATGCCTGGATTGTTCGTCAGGATCGCGTCGCAGCCCAGTAGACGGTAGTACCACAGCCGTGAGTCCGGCGTTGGGTCAAGCGGCGCGACAGGTTGACCGCTGCGATGGGCCAGCCACACGTAGAACGGATTGAGGAACAGGAGCGGGAAGAACGGGCCGAGGAGGTCCGCACCTGCCTTCGGGAGCAGCCGCGACATGGTAATGAAGCCCACGGGTACATCCGGAGCGGCCGCCTGTACAGCCTGGACACGCGCCAGGCTGAACGACAGCATTACTACCCGCTGGAGCATCCCCGCAGCGCGTATCTGATCGACAAAGCGGCGGCAGACTTCCGGCTCCAGGAAGCGGTCGGTCTTGAGCTCCAGAGCCACGATCGTATCCGGATGGATGATCTCAAACAACTCCTGCAGCGTTGGGATGCGCTCAGCCTCGAACTCCGGGCGGCCATAGCTCGCGCTGAATGTCCTGAGTTCGGCCAGTGTCCGCGTGGCGACGGGGCCTGTGCCGTTGGTCGTGCGGTCGAGTGTGGCATCGTGGATCAACATGAACACGCCATCGGCACTCAGGTGCACATCCGTCTCGATGATGTCCGCACCCTGCTCCAGGGCACGCCGGAACGACGCAAGCGTGTTCTCCGGACATTCGTCCAGGTTGCCGCGGTGTCCCATGATGTAGGGGCGGGGCTTGCCGGGGATCTCCAGTTTCATGACATCGTCCTTCGGGTGGGTGGCGGCCTGTAAACTGCACAGAGTATAGGCGGTGACGCCCTGGCGGGGGTAATGACTGGCGCGGTCAGGGAGACACACAGAGTTGTTCAGTGAGCAGGGTACGCTGCTCGACAGGTGAAGTGGCTTCCGGTGAGGGCATCAGCGTCACGCGCCAGACTTCAACATCCTGATACACCTGTCCTGCACGGAGCTTCCCGCGGCAGGCGGCATCGGCCAGCGCCTGCACTGCCGGGGTGAGCCGTTCCGGAGCGGCTGCCAGCCACTCGTCGTACTTGCGCCAGCGCATATCAACGACGCGGTAGAGTGCCGGGGAATAGTCCGCCGGACGTTGCCCGGTTCTCAGGTCAATTTCCTGTCTGTCCTGATCGGTTCCAAGTACGAGCAGCCAGCCATAGCTCTCTGTCGGACGTGGCGCAAAGAGCCCCCAATTCTGCCACAGTCCGCTTGCCTCGAGAACAGCACGCGGGGCAGCAGTCATGGGCCCGGCCAGCATCCGCCCGGCCACCGGCGTGCCGCTGGCGTTATGCCACAGCACGAGCCCCATCATGCCTGTCAGCAGCGTGGCGCGCATTACGGAGATGATTCGCTGTTCGTATGGTCGTGCCGGATGTTCCACCTGTCGTGTCCATGGGAGTGACATCTGCTTGGCGAGGCCGCCCAGCCAATCGGGGTACAGGAAGAGCAGGTAAGTCAGAGGCATCACCGCAGAGAAGAAGGGGATGGCGAGCGTGAGGGCGATGCCGAGGTGCAGCAGCACCCCGGCTGTCAGCGCCAGTGTGCGCGGCCAGCCGCTTGATCCCGGCCAGAAGACCAGCAGAGGAAATGCCAGTTCAAAGCCCACAATAAGGATTCCCGTCCCCCG
>JADZAD010000129.1 GCA_020852775.1 Anaerolineae bacterium | reverse complement strand
GCGTTCAGATACTGGCGCCACTCCTCGTCCATCACCGTCAGCATGAGAGCGCGCTGGTAGTTGCCCAGCTCCTCCTCGCCGATAGCGAAGACCTGCCCGTCCGGCTGCCACACGGCCCGATCGCTCACCCCGGCTTGAAGCTCTACCGGGCCCAGCGAGGCGATCTCCAGCAGATACTCAACACGTTCAAGCAGGACTTCGATCAGGTCATCCTGCTCCATCCCATCGATGGTTTCCAGAAAGACCCGGTTGAGCTCCGCGCCAAGGTTGGCGTAGAAGGAAGACTGCACAGTTGCTACCTGATCGCCTTTGCTGATGCTGGCGACCTGTTGAAGGAACAGCCGGTCGAGGTCTTCGCTCAGGACGTTCATGATACGCTCGCGGTCTTCCTCCGCCAGCGGTCGCGTGTACAGTGCGAGGGTCTTCTGAACCTCCTCAACGAATCTTTCCCAGTTCTCGATCCCGCGTGGGCCAAAAGGTGGCGCAACCGGCCACAGCGGGACAATGCGGGCGATATCCGCATGCAGCATCCGGAGGTTGTGGCCCTGCTCGATACCATCAGTGATCAGCGTATTCAACTCGCGGGTCAACTCGTCACCATTGGTGATGGAAAGCAGAGCCTGCAGGGCGTCCTGATCCAGCCGCGGGAAGAGCGGCATCACACGCTGCACCACACCACGCGTATTGACCTCTCCACTTTCAAAGTCGGAGTAATCGTCCAGGGCTGCCGTGACGTCGGCCATTGCCCACGCCTCGTAACCCTCGATGTAGCGTTCGCACAGCCGATCGAGCGCTTCCTGGATGAACCGGCGCACGAACTCATCCAGACGGCTGCTGTCGCCACGCAGAATGGCGTCGCGCTCATCGTATACGATCGCGCGCTGGCGGTTCACCGCCTCGTCATACTCCACGAGGTTCTTGCGGATATCGAAGTAGTAAGACTCAAAGCGGGCCTGCGCCTGCTCGATGATGTTGCTGAGGATGTTCGCTGAGATCGGCATATCTTCCGGGATGTTCAGCCGATCCATAATGCGCTTGGTGCGCTCACCACCGAAGCGCATCATCAGCTCGTCTTCCAGTGAGAGGTAGAAACGTGATGAACCGGGATCACCCTGGCGCGCGGCGCGCCCCCGAAGCTGGTCGTCGATCCGGCGCGACTCATGGCGCTCCGTGCCAATGACATGCAGCCCACCCAGTTCCCACACGCGGTGGCGTTCCGCTTCATGTTCGGCCACGATATTGTGCACGTCCTGGATCAGTGCTTCAGGCAGTGCCGGGAGCTGACTGGCGATCTCACGGGCACGGTCTTCCTGCCCGGCCAGTACTGCCCGTACCAGCGCGGCACGCGCGTTGTAGTGCAGTTCGTACAGGCGGCGGGTCAGGGTCTCAATCTGTTCGTTCTGGCCCATCACACCACCGAGCATGCGATAGTCGCTCAGGCGGTACTGCACCTCCGGGATCAGCGAGGTGCTCAGGCCGTGTTCTTCTGCATACCGGCGTGCGCGGTCAAGCCGCCGGTAGTCGATGGTGGTCAGGTCGATCTGGCGTACCAGTTGCGCCAGCTTTTCAAAGGGGATGTCACTGTACAGCGGCTCGGCACGCAGATCGTTGATCACCGCGGTCGGGATATCCTCGACACTGGCCTTACGCACGAGGTCGTCATACTCACGGCTGACCCACTCCACGACCGCTGCGCCAAGAGTGGGATCGCTCTCAGCCCGGTGGCGCGCGGATTCCAGTTCGCCGCGCACCACGCTGCCCACAACCTCACGCAGCGCGCGCATCGGGAAGCAGCGCTCGGCAACATAACGGGTTGCCAGGCCCTCCGGATTACCGCCAAGGAGGATGTCCGTCCCACGGCCTGCCATGCTGGTCGAGATAGTAATCGCCCCCGTGCGTCCGGCCTGCGCGATGATCAGCGCCTCACGGTCGTGGTTCTTGGCGTTCAGAATTTCGTGCTTCAGCCCGATCTTCTTCAGATGGTTGCTCAGGACCTCGGACGCATCCACCGATCCGGTCCCTACCAGCACGGGTCTGCCGGCCTCGTACAACTCAGCGATCTCTTCTGCTACCGCCTGGAACTTGCCCTTGATCGTCGTGAATACCTGGTCGGTGTAGTCTACACGCCTGTAGAAGTCCGGCTTATCCGACGAATTGCCTGGGCGGCGGTAAGTGATGACGGGGACACCCTCTTCCCTGTCCTTGATCGTCTGGAACTCGCCACTTTCCGCCATGAACTCGACATTGGTCGGGATAGCGACCACGTCAAGCTGATAGACTTCGTCGAACTCTTCGGCCTGTGTCATTGCGGTGCCGGTCATGCCACCGAGCTTGTCATACAGCCGGAAGTAGTTCTGGATCGTGATGGTGGCGATCGTCACATCCTCGCGCTGGACAGTGACACCTTCCTTGGCTTCGATAGCCTGGTGCAGGCCCTCGCTGTAGCGCCGTGAGGGCATCGGGCGGCCTGTGGTCTGGTCGATCAGAATGACGTGGCCGTCCTGGACGATATAGTCCTTGTCACGTTTGAAGGTGTATTTCGCTTTGAGTGCGTTATCGAGATAATGCACCAGCTCATAAAACTGCGGGTCATAGACACTCTGGCCCGCTGCCAGGTCAATCTCCGGAAGCTGGCGCTCGATCTTTTCAATACCGCGTTCCGTCAGGGAGACGGCCTGCGTGCGCTCATCGAGTTCATAGTCACCGTCCGGTTCTTCACCTTCCTTGAGATTGGTGGTATTCCGGCGCATACGCGCCTTCTCTACAATCTCGGCGAAACGGTTGTACTGGTCGGAGGCGCGCGCTGCCGGGCCGGAGATGATCAGCGGGGTACGGGCACCGTCGATCAGGACGGAGTCCACTTCGTCCACGATGGCGAAAGCATGTTCACGCTGTACGGTGCGTGCCACCTCGATCGCGGTGTTATCCCGCAGGTAGTCAAAGCCAAACTCCGCTGCCGTGCCGTAGGTGACGTCTGCGGTGTAGCAGTCCTGGCGCATGGCAGGCCGCCAGTGTACGAGGCGCTCGTCCTCCAGCCCGCCACCCGGATCGACGTAGTCCGGGTCAAATATCGCTGAGAACTGCTCCTTGCCGATCACCCCCACCGACATCCCCAGCAGGTGGAAGATCGGGCCCATCCAGCCGCCGTCACGGCGGGCGAGATAGTCGTTGACGGTGACGAGATGCGCGCCGCGCCCGGTGAGCGCGTTCAGGTAGAGCGGCAGCGAAGCAACAAGGGTCTTACCCTCACCGGTACGCATTTCGGCGATTTTGCCCTCGTGCAGCACGATGCCACCGATCAGCTGTACGTCGTAGTGGCGCAGGCCGGTCGTCCGGCGTGAGGCCTCACGGACGGCAGCGAAGGCTTCAGGCAGCACTTCATCGAGGATTTCGCGCTCCGCTTTCTTCAATTCATCCTTGTCTGCTATGCCCGCGACATACTCACGGACACGCTCACGCAGGTCTTCCGTCAGCCCACGCAGTTCAGCATCGCTCATCGCCCGCAGGCGTGGTTCCTGCTCGTTGACCGCACTGACGATCTGGCGATAGTAGCGGATCTCGCGCTCGTATGGGCTTCCGGCCAGTTTGTTCAGCAGATTCTTGAACATATCTTCTCGTTAATCAGGTTGTGATCGAACTCACAGTGTACTGTCTGTGCATAAGATTACCGTAAGAGAATACGGCCTGCGAACCAGCTCCTGGCTTGCCTGTGGCCAGCGAGCAGCGTTGCGAACCGGTAGCACGAGCAGGAAGTATAGGCGAGAGGGAGGCTTGCCACTACAATAGGGAAGGAACTGTCAGCAGATGGAGCATCACCGCCGGATCGTGGATACCCGGGCTATGAGTGCTCCTGCAGAACGGGATAATCGGAATGCAGGCCTGTCTTTCATGTCTACATGCTCCACCGTGGCGATGGCTGCTGCTGCTGGTTATCGCTCTGAGCGGTTGTGCTGTCGTTGCACCTACACCGTCAGGCGCGGTTGCTGCTCCCACGCTGCCCACTGAGCCTGCCGTGTCCGCCGAACAGCCCGCCGAACAGCCCCCCGTGACTGAAACGCCCGGAGATACGCCAACCGCCAACCCGCTGGTGCTGGTGATCTGGATCGCCGAGCCGTTGAGCCTCTCCGGTGGAGAACCGGGCGGCGCTGTGTTGAATGAAGCTTTCGCAACCTTCGATGAGCAGGACCCGGATATCCGTGTCGAGGTGTATCAGAAGGAGATCAGCGGGCCGGGTGGGACGCTGGACTACCTGCAGACCGCGAGTGCCGCTGCGCCCGCAGTGCTGCCGGACATCGCTCTGCTGGATCGGGAGGCACTGAGCGCTGCCGCCCGCGGGGGGTTGATCGTACCGCTGGATGATCTGATCACCCCATCCCTGCGTCAAAGCCTGTACCCGGCGGCAACAGCGTTGGCGACTGTTGACGGACGATTGGTGGCTGTCCCCTACCTGATGGAAATGGAGCACCTTGTCTATCGCACGACGGTCTTTCGTGGCAAGCCACCCACCAGCCTGGAGACGGTGCTGGAGAACACCGTACCGTTTCACTTTCCGGCGGCTCCAGCGGATACGGTCAGTACGACCGTGCTGACGCAGTACCTCGCGGATGGTGGCCGGCTGGTGGGCGAAGATGGCCTCCCGGTGCTGGATACCGCACCGCTCTCACAGGTGCTGGCCTTCTATGAGCAGGCCCGCGCGCGCCGGGTGATCGACCCGGCTCTGTTCCAACTGACCGATCCTGCTGATACATGGGCGATGTACCGGGACCGTCAGGTCTCGTTGAGTGTTGTCTCATCGATCGACTATCTTGCCG
>JADZAD010000128.1 GCA_020852775.1 Anaerolineae bacterium | reverse complement strand
TTGTGGCGATCGGTGGCGGCACAGGCATGCCCAACCTGCTACGCGGGTTGAAGCGTTATACCGCCAACCTGACGGCGATCGTCACCGTCGCAGACGATGGGGGCAGTTCCGGGCGTCTGCGGCATGACCTGGGCGTACTGCCACCGGGGGATTTTCGGAACAAGATCGCCGCCCTTGCACGTGACGAAGGGCTGATGACTCAGCTGTTCCAATACCGGTTTGGTGAGGGTGGGCTGGAAGGGCACAGTTTCGGAAACCTGTATATCACCGCGCTGGCCGGTGTTACCGGGAGCTTCGAGCAGGCGCTGATCGAGAGCAGCCGGGTGTTGAACGTGCAGGGGCGGGTGCTGCCTTCGACATTGAGTGACGTAACGCTGATGGCTGACCTGCGCGAGGAAGAGACGGACAGCACGCGCCGGGTAGCCGGAGAATCTGCCATCCCGGAAGGGGTGGGGGCAATCGAACGGATCTTCCTGCAGCCGGATGATGCACCTGCCTATCCGGAAGCAGTCCGGGCGATCCTGTCGGCAGATCTGATCGTACTGGGGCCGGGGAGCCTGTTCACCAGCATCCTGCCAAATCTGCTGGTGCGCGGCATTGCCGACGCCGTGCGGGCAAGCAAGGCGCTGAAGGTATACGTGTGCAACGTCGCCACACAGCATGGCGAAACAGACGACTTCACGGCGGCAGACCACGTCCGTGCTATTGAGCGCCACGCCGGAAAAGGCCTGTTCGAGGTTGTGGTGGCCAACAACCACTTTCCGGCGCTCAGGCCTGATGCGAACTTCAGGTACGTGCAGCCGGGCGATATACAGCCGGTGCCGGGAAACGGAAGCACGGGCCGCCGGGTGACATACTACCCGGCGCCGCTGGTTGATGAAATACGACCCTGGCGTCATAATTCCGAGCGGCTGGGAGCGGCCATCATGGATGTGATGGCTTCTGCCAGGCATCCGGAATTACCGGAGCCTGACTCCGAGCCCGGCAGTGTATGAAGCCGGTTCGAAAGGAGAGCGTGTGCCAGCGGCTGGCCACTGGTACACAAGAGGAAAACGCCTTTTCACGTCGTGTCATTACACATCACAGAAGGAGCGATGATTCATGGCAATCCGCGTAGGTATCAATGGTTTTGGTCGTATCGGCCGTCAGGTCGTCCGCGCCATCCGGGAGAAGTACCCCACCGAGATTGACCTGGTTGCTTTCAACGACCTGGGCGACCTCAAGACAATGGCCCACCTGCTGCGCCACGACTCAACCTACGGGGCGTTCCCAAGCAAGGTCGAGGTGGCTGACGGGGCGCTCATCGTCGATGGCGATTCCCTCAAGGCACTGTCCGAGAAGGACCCGGCGAACCTGCCGTGGGGCGACCTGGGCGTTGATATCGTGATCGAGTCAACCGGTCGTTTCACCAACCGCGACGACGCCGCCAAGCACCTCGCCGCTGGCGCAAAGAAGGTCATCATCTCGGCCCCGGCCAAGGGTGAAGACCTGACAATCGTGCTCGGCGTGAACGATGCAATGTATGATTCTTCGAAGCACCACGTCGTTTCAAACGCGAGCTGCACCACCAACTGCCTCGCGCCCGCCGCGAAGGTCGTGCAGGATAACTTCGGGATCGTGAAGGCGCTGATGACCACCATCCACGCCTACACCAACGACCAGAATATCCTCGACCTGCCGCACAAAGACCTGCGCCGCGCCCGCGCCGCCGGCCTGAGCATCATCCCCACCAGCACCGGTGCGGCCAAGGCCGTGTCGCTGGTTATCCCCGAGCTCAAGGGCAAGTTCGACGGCTACGCCCTGCGTGTCCCGACCCCGACCGTGTCCGTGGTGGACTTCAAGGCGACCATCGAGAAGAAGGCCACGACCGAGGAACTGCGCGCTGCCTTCAAGGCCGCCGCGGCTGGCCCGATGAAGGGTATCCTCGGCTTCAGCGAAGAACCGCTCGTCAGCGTGGACTTCCGGGGTGACTCGCGTTCGAGCATTGTCGATGCTGAGTTCACGATGGTGATGCAGGAGAACATGGTGCAGGTCGTGACCTGGTACGACAACGAGTGGGGTTACTCGGTACGCACCGCCGACCTCGCCGCCAGGATGGGCAGCATGCTCTAGCACTTCACGGAATACGACGACCAGGGGCGAGGCACACTCGCCCCTCTCGTTGTTACCGGGAGCAGACAGACAGCTGTGGGAGGCTGAAGATGAACAAGAAGACCATTCGTGATGTAAGCCTCGCGGGGAAGCGTGTGCTGGTCCGCGTGGACTTCAACGTACCACTCGACGGTGACCGTGTCACCGATGATACCCGTGTCGCCGCCGCCGTGCCGACGCTCAAGGCGATCCTCGATCAGAAGCCGAAGGCCGTGATCCTGATGTCGCACCTGGGCCGCCCGAAGGGTGAGCCGAACCCAAAGTACTCGCTCAAGCCAGTCGCGCCGGTGCTCGCGGGCCTGCTCGGCAAGCCGGTAGCCTTCGCCACCGACTGCGTCGGCGAGGTGGCCGAGAAGGCCGTAGCCGGCCTGCCTGAGGGTGGCGTCCTGCTGCTGGAAAACACCCGCTACTACGCTGGCGAAGAGAAGAATGACCTCGATCTCGCGCAGAAGATGGCGAAGCTCGGTGATGTATATGTCAACGACGCCTTCGGTTCGGCCCATCGCGCCCACTCCAGCACGGAGGGCGTAGCGCGCTACCTGCCCGCCGTCGCCGGCCTGCTGATGGAAAAGGAACTGGAGTTCCTGGACGCAGCGCTGGCCACGCCAAAGCGCCCGTTCCTGGCGATCATGGGCGGCGCGAAGATATCCGACAAGATCAAGGTGATTGAAAACCTGCTGCTCAAGGCCGACAAGGTACTGATCGGTGGGGGCATGGCCAATACCTTCCTCAAAGCAGGCGGCATGAACGTTGGCGATTCACTCGTTGAGGAAGAAGCCGTCGATACCGCGAAGGGCCTGCTGGCGAAGGCGGGCGGCAAGCTCGTGCTGCCGGTTGACGCAGTAGTCGCAGATGCGTTCGACGCAAACGCAGCCTCGAATGTCGCTGCTGCCAGCGATGGTGTTAAGACGGGCTGGCGC
>JADZAD010000127.1 GCA_020852775.1 Anaerolineae bacterium | reverse complement strand
TTCGTGGCGACCTCGAATTTGGTTGCGCCGAGGCCGTAGCCTGCTTCCCGCAGGGCGCGGGGCACGCTGCGCATAGCGTCTTCACTGAGCGATGCGATCATCGGGATGATCATCACCCCGACCACGATACCGGCACTCAGGCCGTTGAAGAAGTCGATCCGGATGTTCGTACTGAAGGTTGAGTTGCTCCATGCTGCCGCGGTGCGGAGCAGGGGGGTGATGGCGGTCAGGGCGAAATATCCGTACACCACGGTAGGGACACCCGCCAGCAGTTCCAGCACGGGCTTGAGTACCTTCCGCACCCGGTCCGGGGCGTATTCGCTCAGGAAGATTGCACTCCCGACACCCAGCGGCAGGGCAATCGCTGAGGCAATCAGCGCGACCATCAGGGTGCCGTTGACGAGCGGCAGGATGCCGAAGTTTTCGGGCGCGGCGGGCATTGCCGTCGGGGCCCAGCGCGGGCTTGTCAGGAAGTGCCAGAGGGTCACCTCGGGCTCGAAGAAGAAGGCGATCCCCTCCGTGAAAAGGGAGATGATGATGCCGATGGTGGTCAGTACCGTGACAATCACTGCCCCAATAAGCAGCCCGAAGATGATCTTCTCGCTGATGGCGCGCAAGACCCGCCTGGCTGACCGGGACACTGCTTCAGTGGTGGTGTTCATCGGTGCGGCTCCAACGGCGAACGCTTTGGAGAGCTTCGTCTCTGCCATGCAATCCTCGCCTGTTGCTGATTGTCAGCATGAACCGGCCTGTTAAATCAGGAAGAGAATATTGTGCTGACGGAATGAGTCTAGCGGGATAGTGTTAAGAACAGATTATGTGGGAAGCGAAGAAACAAATGCCCCGGACGTTGTAAAGCCGGGGCATTTGCGCGTCAGATGTTCGGTTTTGCTGCTAAAGGGCTACGGCAGGGCCGCTTCCAGTTCTTCGAGATCAGCCTCGTAGGTCCCCGCTGGTGGCATGCTGTAGCCAACCAGGCCCATCACGGCCGGAGCACCTTCTTCGCTGATGTAGTAGCGGATGAACTCCACCACCTGCGGCTTGCTCAGGCTGGCCTTGTTCACGTAGAAATACAGCGGACGGCTGAGGGGGTTGTAGCTGCCATCCTGCACGTGCTCGTCGGTGGGCAGGACGCACTCACCATCTCCGTTTTCGATGGCGACCGCGCGTACTTTATCGGTGTTGTTGATATAGTAGGCGAAGCCGAAGTACCCGAACGCATATTCGTCACCGGCGATACCGTCAAGCAGGACGTTGTCATCACTGCTGAAGGTGGTCTGGTCGTCCTGGCGCAGTGCCTCTAGCTCTTCCGGAAGTTCCCCGGCCTTCACGATCTGCTCGACCATGAAGTCGTAGGTGCCACTGTCGGTATCCGGAACGTAGAACTTGATTGGCTCCGCCGGGAATGACGGATCAACCTGATCCCAGGTGTCGAAGTTATTATCGGCATCCGGGCGCAGCAGGCTCGTGACCTGCTCCATGCTCAGACATTCAACGAAGTCGTTCGCCGGGTTGACCAGCACCGACATGCCGTCGAAGGCGACCAGGAACTCGACATATTCAATGCCGGCTGCTGAACAGATTTCCGCCTCAGAGTCCTTGATGGCGCGGGACGCATTGCTGATATCGGTCTCCCCGGCACAGAACTTCTCAAAGCCGCCGCCAGTGCCGGAGAGGCCAACGGAGACGCGGACATCAGGGTGCACGGCGGCGAAGCCTTCAGCCACCGCGACGCTCAGGGGGTAAACGGTGCTGGAACCGTCAGCGACCACGTCACCGGACAGCGCAACCATCTCTTCAGTCGCTTCAGCAGCAGAGGCTTCGGTCGCCTCGGTGACTGGTTCTTCCGCCGCGGGGGCTTCAGTTGCCGGAGCGGGGGCAGCGCACGCTGCCAGCAGGACACTCAGCGCGAATACCGCGATAAGCAGGAATCTGGGGTGTTTCATCTTCTCTTCTCCTCAAGGGAATAATGATCTTTGACTACGGGGGAGAAGATAGAACCCAATCGTTAAGCCGGGATGATCGGTAGGTTAAGAGCAGTTTAAGGGCTGTGCCGCTGGAGCCGCCCGGGCAAACAAAAAGGGCGGCGTAATGCCGCCCCGATTTCGTGCGAGGGGTGATTACAGGCCCATTTCCTTGAACAGGCGGCGGTAATCCACATGCTCCGCCATGAGCGACTCGAAGTGGGCGAGCTTCTCAGCCTGGCCCAGGCGCGTCTTGCCGAAGACCTTCTCGATCTGCTCGATGGTCTCGATAGTATTGCGCTTGACGAGTAGTACAGGCACATGCTGGTCATTTGCCCGGTCGATCACGGAGGCGCTTGGCGTGAGGTTCCCGGTCAGGATCAGGCAAGCCGTCGAGGTCTCCAGCGCCGCCAACTGCATATCGGTGCGGTCTCCACCGGTGATCACGGCCTTGTTGCGATAAGCACGGAAGCGGCTCAACGCTTCCTGTGCGCCCATCGCGCCGACCATCAGTTCCTCAACCAGCCCTTCGAGGCGATCCTCCGCTGCCAGCACTTCCGCGTCGAGAGTATCGACCAGTTCGCTGACACTGATCGACGACAGGTTGCGCCGCTCCGGCAGCACCCCGAAGACGGGGACACCATGTTTCTCAAGGAAGGAGATCCCTTGCTGTGCGAGGAAAGCCGCGCCTTCTTCGGGGACACGGTTGATGATCACGCCGAGCAGCCGATCCTTGAGGCGGAACTCCGCTGTCAGCACGTCGTCGAGTACCGTGAGCTGGCTGGTGTAACGCACAACCGCCAGTACCTTCGCACCGAGCAGTTCGGCAACGTAAGGTGTGGAGAGGTTGAGCACATAGCCCTGCCGCAGGCTGCCGCCACCTTCGATCAGCAGCACGTCCTTATCAACGGCGGCCTTTTCCATCGCCAGCACGATCTGCTCCTCGAAGTTGCAGGGGGTGGGGCTGGCGAGACAATCACGCAGCACTTCCGGTGTAACGACCACCGCGGAGAGTTCCTGTGGCGGCAGGTCGAGGTTAAGCACGTTCTTGACGAACGTCACATCCTCATCGATGGCCTCTCCCCCAAGCTGGGCGACCTCGTAGCTGATCGGCTTGACGTAACCGACCTTCTTCCCTTCAATCTGCAGTCGCTTGCCTAGGCCGAGACACACGGCTGTCTTCCCGGAGGAGGTATCGATCGAGGTGATGTAGAGTGCTTTCATAGTTCTTGCCCCTCTGTTAGGCACGTTGAATCAGTCAACCGCAGGCAGATGAGCCGTGAAATCCCGTATGCGCTGGCCTGCACCTCGCATCCATTGACAGGGGTTACCCCTTGAGCACCATCCGCATATCGATTGCCAGCGCACCCTGGCCCTTCTCGAAGACCATCAGTGGGTTGATATCCATCTCGACGATCTCCGGGAAGTCCTGCACCAACTGGCCGATACGCATCAGTGTATCGATGATCGCTTCCTTGTCCACTGGCGGCTGGCCGCGTACCCCGTCCAGCAGGGCGCGGGCGCGCAGTTCGCCAAGCATTGCCTCCGCCTCTTCGCGGGCAAACGGTGCGATACGGAAGGTTGCATCTTTCAGGATTTCGACATAGATACCACCGAGCGCGAAGGTAACCAGTGGGCCAAACTGCGGGTCGCGGTTCATGCCGACCAGCAGTTCCAGGCCCTGTGGGCTCATCTTCTGCACGATGCAGCCCCAGATGCGTGCGCCGGGCACGTACTTGGCGGCACGGTAGGTCATCAGGTCAAACGCGTCGCGCACGTCAGAGGAGTTCCGCAGGCCAACGCGCACCCCGCCGACGTCCGTCTTGTGCAGGATGTCGGGTGAGGCGATCTTCATCACGACCGGGTAGCCAAGGTCGGCGGCGATCTGTACCGCCTGATCAGCGGTCTCCGCGAGGAAGGTGTCCGGCATCTTCAGGCCGTAAGCCTCCATCACCTCACGTGCTTCAAAGTCACCGATGCTCATACGGCCATCCGCACGCACACGGTCAAAGACCTTCTGCACGCGGTCACGGTCGGCTTCCACGCGGGTGAAGTTCGGCAGCGGCTTGGCGCGGGTATCACGGTAGTCGCACATTGCCTTGAGCGCCGTCACTGCCCGTTCCGGGAAAGGATAGTTCGGTACGCCATTCTTCGTCAGGATTTTCACCCCGGCCTCAACCGCGAATTCGCCCATGAAGCAGGCAATCACCGGGATGTGTCCCTGCTGGCTGATGCGGACAATCGCTTCCGCGGTACCGGGGATATTCGTCATCGCCTGCGGGGTGAGGATGACGATCAGGCCGTCCACGTTCGGGTCCTGTGAGACCCGGTCGAGTGCCATCTCATAGCGATCGGCCATCGCATCGCCAAGCACGTCAACCGGGTTGGCGGCGGAGGCGGCGTCCGGCAGGTGCGCTTCAAGGTCCTTGATTGTTTCAGTCCTGAGCTTTGCCAGCTTCAGGCCCGCCCGCTCCAGCGCATCAGTGGCCAGGATGCCTGGCCCTCCCGCATTGGTGATGATCGCGAAGTTGTTGCCTTTGGGCAGCGGTTGATGGGCAAACGCCAGCGCGTAGTCGAACATCTCCTCCATGGTGTTGGCACGGATGATCCCGGCCTGGCGGAAGGCGGCGGCGTAAGCCTGCTCAGAGCCGGCCAGCGACCCGGTATGCGAGGATACCGCGCGTGATCCAGCCTGTGTGACGCCTGACTTCACCGCAACGATAGGCTTCTTCTTGCTTGCCCGGCGGGCCGTCTCAATGAAGCGCTGGCCGTCAGGGACTCCTTCGATGTAGGCAAGGGTAACGTTGGAGTTCACATCTTCTGACCATGCTTCGAGCAATTCGATCTCGCTGATGTCCGCTTTGTTGCCCAGGCTGACGAACTTGGAGAAGCCCATCCGTCCGGCCAGCGCCCAGTCGAGAATGGCGGTTC
>JADZAD010000126.1 GCA_020852775.1 Anaerolineae bacterium | reverse complement strand
GCAGGATCACGACTTCGCGCGCTCCCGCTTCGCCGACGTACAGCCGAGCCAACCGGCTGGCAACCGCGATCACCAGGCCAAATACCAGCGTTCCGTAGACCAGCCCGGCCACATCAACCGGGCCGGGGATGACCCGGTCCAGCACCCTGATACACCAGGCGGTCAGCGGCGCAAAGACCGACTGCATCGGGCTGTCGAGTTCATAGCCCCGGTAGGCAATCTGCAGGTAGTGGCTGACATCCCAACGGCGCCACACAGCCAACATGACATCAAAGATACCGTCTGCCAGCACTGGCAGCGTGGTCGTCCGTTGATTGTGGCTGTCCAGATACAGGCCAAGATAGCGAGAGAGCAACTGCCAGACCAGCATCATCCAGGCGGTGATCAGCACATGAAAAGAAATGGAGATCCCCAGCCCCAGCCGGAGCGCGGGCCACCATTCCGCCCACCACTGATGCAGGCGGCTGGTAAGGAACGCTGGAATTGTGCGGTTCAGAGTGAGCCTCCTCAGCGTTTTTGAGTGCAGAAAGTACCCTTTGATGGGCAGGCAAATTGAGCCGGGCTTACCGACGCAGTTCTGAAAGGAGGTAAAGCCGTGTGTATCGTACCAGCCCTCTTGTTCTACAAGTTACAGCTCTGATACGTGCAGGGCATACACCCGCCTCAGTAAGCGCCAAATCCCAGCGAAACAGCACCGCTGTAGAAGAGCAGAAGGGCAACAGACAGGGCCTCCAGGGAAAGTGCCAGTCTTCCGGGGAGATTCGCCAGCCCATTCGCCAACATGAAAGTCACAGGGAAGAAAGCGAGTGCATAACGGGCAAAACTCTCCGAGTAGCGAACATTGTAGTGTGCATCATAGAGCAAGTAACACAGGAAGACAATGTAATATCCGGCTGCATAAGTAATCAGGCCAGCTTTACGCAGCGGTCGTTGACGTACCATCAGAATGAGAAGTACCGGGATGATGAGCGTCAAGAGGGAATCCAACCGGAACAGGCCCGGGCCAGGATGGCGCACGATAAATTGTATGTTGCTCCATAGAGCAAACCAGGGGAGTGAGAACGTCCTGTTAGACACAGTCTCGTAGACCACAGACAGGGGTGGAAACCCGAAAGCCTCACGCCAGAAGTAGAAGGCCAGCCCGCCAAGCGGGATAAACAGCACCATCCAGCCCTGCCGCAGTGCTTCGAGCAGCCGCCGGGGCCACGGCTGTGCCCGGATCTCCGGGTCATCAAACAGCAGGATGACCAGCGCCACCCCCACCAGCGCCGCCCCCTGCAGCCGGGTAAGGCTCGCCAGAAAGCCAGCCAGGGCCACAACCCACCATCTCCGTTTGTGTGCCGCATAGAAGAACAGCAGTGCCAGAAGCAGAAACAACCCGTCTGAGTATGAGGCGACCAGGACATAGGATAATGGGCTGATCACAATCAGGGTGATGGTCTTCCGCGCACCCCTTTCCGGCAGATATTCCCGCGCGAGGCGCAGCGCCAGCGCCAGCACCAGCCCGAAAACTACAACACCATACACAAGTGCCGCCAGATCGATGGTGCCAGGCAAAACCCGATCGATTATCCGTATGCAGAGGGCGGTCAGAGGAGCGAATACGGACTCCCCCGGGAAGCGCAACTGATACCCATCAAGCGCAATTTGCATATAGTGGACAGCATCCCAACGTCGCCAGACGCCCCAGCTCACATCTGTCAGGCTGCTGCCCAGCCGTGGAAGATCGGCGGCCATATCCAGCCGATTATGGCTGTCGATTGTCAACCCCATCCGCTCGCCTAACAGTTCCCAGACCAGCATCATCCAGGCGGTGATCAGCACACGAAAAGCAATGGAGATCCCCAGCCCCAGCCGGAGCGCGGGCCACCATTCCATCCACCAGCCACGCAAATCAGCAGCACGCTCAGTCATCTCGATCCGGTTCAGCATACGCCTCCTGCATTCTTCGCGGGCAGCACTCAGCCCAGTCTACACCATTCCGACCAGGCAGGCCCATAACCCCGGAAGGTTTATCCGGCAGATCGTCCTGTGATATGATCAGTGCAGCACCCTGCCCCATCCATACGGAGTCTTCTATGCGACGAGGGTCTGTACGTTCATTCCGGTTGGATAATCCACTCGTCCGGCTGATCATCTCGATCAACGTTGTGCTGGCTGCCGCGACGGCGCTGGCTGTGGGTACTGGCACGCTGCCATTGAACCGCGGTGAGCTGACCGCGCGTGAAATCACGCGCCTGAGCAACGACCTGCTCACCCCGGATGAGGAGCTTGCCGCTCCACCCCCGCCGCCTGTCGCTTCCGGTATCGGGGCCTCGTTTGCGCTCTCCGGTTACCGCTGGTATCAGCCCACCCTTGCCTACCAGATCGCCAACTGCCCACGCTCGCTCGACTGCGAAACGGCGCACGCTGCCATCCGTGAGGCAATCGCGGCGTGGGATGCGGTTGTCCCGTTGTCGATTCAGGAAGGTGGAGAGGGCAGTGAGGTCGTCATCATGTGGGTGGCTGGTGAGCATTACGATGGGGTTGATTTTGACGGCATGGGCGGGCAGGTCGCCCATGCAGCCTATCCGAACAGCACCGGTGCATGGGGCGTCGATGGCGACATCCATCTTGATGACGACGAGAACTGGGTAGTGCATACGCCGGTGGCTCGCTTCCCGGAGGAAGTCCATCTGACCTCGGTCGTGATGCACGAATTCGGGCATGTGCTCGGGCTGGCGCACTCACCTGATCCGGCGACGCTGATGTGGGGGCCATACACAGGTATCCGCGCACTGACCCGCGCGGACATCGCCGGGGCACAGATGCTCTACGGCGTGGTGGGTATGCCGGCCGCGGCGGAGGGACCCGCACCCGCAGTGCCACTACCGGAGGCCATTCCGACCGGTGTCAGTGCTACCCCGGACGTATCGCTGAATGTCCGCGCGGGGCCGGGGGTTGGCTTCAACCGGATTGGTGGCGCTCCACCGGGGACGGCACTGATGGTGCTGGGCAAGACCCCTTCCGGGGATTGGCTGTACATCTCCAACGGAAGCCGTGAGGGCTGGGTCGCGTCACAGTACTGCACCATTGCGGGCGACCTGGGGATCGTGCCGGCCATCGAATAACAGGGCAGGATGCGGGTAAATAGTGGGAGGACACAGGCGGGGGACCCTGACAGAGTCCCCCGCCGCGCTGTACACCCTGTGAAGGCTACTCCGTGAGCTTCCAGAGGTTGAACTTGATCCCCAGGGGGGTGCCGGAAGCCTCAATCTTGATATAGGCGTAGCTGCCGGCACTCGTCTTATAGCAGATGAACGTGCCCAACGGGATGCTTGTGCCGTCGAAGTAGCCACCTGACATCGACGCCGTCGCACACTGTGCATAAGTCGGCTCGGTCGTGCCGAATATCGCGCCGATGGTTGGCGGGAACGACTCCAGGCGGCTCAGAGACGACCACGATATATCAGCGCTGCCACAGGCGGCCGCCGCCCCCGCGTCGATGTCAAAGCAGGAGCTTGCTGCCATGGTCGTATTGCCGACTTTGTCTACGGTG
>JADZAD010000125.1 GCA_020852775.1 Anaerolineae bacterium | reverse complement strand
TATACCCGTGCAGAATACCCGGATACGCTGCGGGATGCAGAAGCGGTTGCCGATTATCTTGAAGTACCGCCGGAAACCGTCTATAAGACGCTGGTTGTTGAAGTCGCTGAACCCGGGCACAGGCCGCTGCTGGTGCTGGTGGCGGCGAACGCTGTACTGGACCTGAAAAAGGTCGCAGCCGTGCTTGGCGTGAAGAAGGCAGCAATGGCCCGCCACGCTGATGCTGAACGCCTGACGGGGCTGCAGGTCGGCGGAATCTCGGCGCTTGCCCTGCTTAACCGGGGATTTGCAATCTACATCGACGAATGGGCCACGCTGCACGATACAATCCTTATCAGCGCGGGGCAGCGCGGCCTGAACCTGCGCCTTGCGGTGGATGACCTGATTCGTGTCACCGGGGCACATGTGGCTGATGTCAGCACAGACTGAAACACTTTCCAGAGACGCGGCGCTCCGGTTGCCGGGTTTGACGGGCTGGCCGGGGCGTCTGCTGAGAGCCGTGCTTATCGCTCTTGTGGCCGCTCTCAGCGGCTTCGCCGGCCTGATTGCGGCGATCCAGATCACCTCCGGAATGGATGAGACACGCCCGGCGGACGCCGTGTTGCTGCTGGGTGCGGGGGTAACCGCACAGGGCAAGGCCTCCCCTGCGCTGCTGGCCCGGATCAACCATGCAGCATGGCTGTACCACAGTGGCCTCGCGCCGATCATCGCTGTAACCGGAGGGGCAGTAGTCGGGCCGGTGCCGGAGGCCGAGGTTGCGCGCGATCTGTTGCTGGCTCGCGGCGTACCCACTGAGGCGATCCTGTATGAGAGCACTTCGCGTTCAACCGCCGAGAATGTGGCATACATCGCCCCTCTGCTGGCGGAACATGGGGTTGAAAGCGTCCTGCTGGTTACCTCACCGTTTCACCTGTGGCGTGCCCGTGCCATTACCGAGGCCGCCGGGCTGACAGTCCTCCTCTCGCCTGCGCCGGATGATCCCGCGGAAACACGCCCGTGGATGCGGGCGTGGTATGTCCTCCGTGAAGGTGGCGCATGGATACTCTTCACTCTCTTCGGCTGGTGAACGGCGCCTTGCTTCTTCCGACCACTAGGCGCGTACTATGCAGTCGGGGCGCGTATCTCGTGGTAGAGTGTAGTGCACAATGGTATAGTACAGATCAGCTTATCTGAACGCTGGAGGCTCAGTGATGCTCGGGATTGTCCAGCCGCTGACTGAACTGGAAACGTATGTCAGCCTGCTCCGGCTGCGCCGTCAGGAGGTCTCCGCGGTGCTGCGCGGTGTCTCGCCCGAAGGCCTGAACTGGCTCCCTGTGCAGCATGCGTCCGGCCAGCCGAAGGTCAGCAATTCGCTCTATCAGCTCGCTAATCACTGTATCGTAACAGAGGCGGACTGGCGGCGGCATATTGCGTTTCGTATCGGGGCACTCAGTGCGGAAGAACTCGCTGCACAGGTCGAACACGGCGATCTGGAGGTCTCCGGGGATGACCCGGCGCCTCTCCTGGGGCGCATCCTGCGGGATGGTGACGTGACTGACCGGCTGATCGTCTCCCTGACTCATGCCCAGCTTGATCTGACCTGGCTGAATGCGAGGGGGGAGCGGCGCGGTGTGCGCTGGATCATCGGGCATCTCATCGCGCACTATGGCGAACATATCGGCCAGATGGCCCTGACCCGCCAGCTATGGGAAGCAGGCAGACAGATGGATCCCCGGCTCACCCTGCAATCCGGCGACGCGACCGGTCGCCTCACTGAGCGTGGCTGAGCTGTGACAGGCCTTATCTTCACATAAATTGGACTCCCGTATGGCTTTTGTCCCTTCATCTGACACCCTGGCAATCAATACTGACCTCGCTCGCCGCATCCTGACCGGGTTCATCCGCGATGAGATGGCGGTGGTGGGCTTCAACCGGGCAGTGATCGGCCTCTCCGGGGGGATTGACTCGGCGTTGGTCGCCTATCTTGCGGCTGAAGCGCTCGGCGCGGAGAATGTCCTGTGTATACGAATGCCGTACAAATCCTCCAATCCCGAGAGCCTGGAGCATGCTGGGCTGGTCATTGATGCGCTGGGCGTTCCGAACCTGACTGTTGAGATCACAGACATGGTCGATCCGCTCATTGAGCGATTCCCGGATATGAACGCGATGCGTCGGGGCAACATCATGGTACGCCAGCGCATGATTATACTGTTTGACCAGTCCGCCGCTTTCAACGGACTGGTACTGGGGACGAGCAACAAGACCGAATCCCTGCTGGGGTACTCTACCATCTTCGGCGATTCAGCGGCGGCGCTCCAGCCGATTGCCGATCTCTACAAGCACCAGGTGCGCCAGCTTTCGCGGGCGGTGGGGGTGCCCGCGCCAATTGTCGACAAGCCTCCTTCCGCTGACCTGTGGCCCGGTCAGACCGACGAAGGTGAGCTTGGGTACACCTATGACCAGGCTGATCAACTGCTCTACCTGCTGGTGGATGAACGCTATACGCTGGATGAGGCGGTCGAGGCCGGGTTCGCCAGAGAGTTCGTTGACCGTGTCTGGCGGACGGTACGCGGAGTGCAGTTCAAGCGTCAGATGCCGGTTATCGCCAAACTATCACGCCGTACAATTGGTGTGGATTTCCTGTACCTGCGTGACTGGGGCTGGCGTACCCCCTTCTAGCCAGGCAGAGCTGTGCTGTCCTGCGTTGCATTTCGCTCTGAAACCGATTATATTCACGCCAGTTGCCCTAAATAATCTGTAACTGTAAATGGCACTCTGACGTGCCTGTGTGAGTTGTGGAACTGCCAGACGAACCGCCGCTTAAACCCCCATATACCTCTTCGCAGTCTCACCATTCTGATAGGCTTTCTCTACCCCTGTACGGGTGGAGTACACCCGTCCGTCTGACCTGTTCCCCCCGGTACATGATCGTCCGGGGGCTGTTGATCATGGTTCATGGAGGACACTCCCTTGTCGCTTGAAGTCATCATT
>JADZAD010000124.1 GCA_020852775.1 Anaerolineae bacterium | reverse complement strand
GTGATGATCTGCCGCAGAAGGCGCTCCGAAGTGACCTGATCGTAGACAATGACCGGAGAGACGACCACCCCCTCCTGCCATGCGGTTGCCTGCTGGCGCAGGCTGACGAATAACTGTGGGTTGCGCCCGATCTCGTAAGCTGCCTGCACGGTACGGGCGACATCAAACTGTACGCCGAGGTCGCCCGCCGTTACCGGCCAGACGTTTGTGCCATCCCGAAAGGTGATGGTGGTTGTCTCCGGGTAGGTAAAGCGTCCGGTCAGTGCGTCAGCCGCCTCGTCCGGTGTCATGCCGCTCAGATCAACGCCCCAGACGCTTACACCGGGGTACATCAGCCCATCGTAGTAGATCTGGTAGCCCGCCACCATCAGGGCAGCCACCAGGTTCGAGAGGATCAGGATAGACACGACGATCAGGGTTCCGCGTGCCAGCAGCGCCTGTGAAGGGGCAGGACTGAACCGGATAGGGAGCTTGCCTGTCTGTGTTCCCGTTGCCATATCATTCCTTCGGATAAATCTCTGTTCGAGCAGATACTTACAGGAAGCAAACATACCCTTGCGGGCCACAGCGGGGCCAGGACAGAATTCCCCTGTACCCGATTTCAACCGATAATAGCATAGTTTACTGAACGATACACACGCACCTGCGCCTGGTAGTCCATTGCCGCAGCGCACTCTGATCGGCCCTGGCGTGCCTTTCCTTTCAGAATGGCAACACCACAGAAGGATACTTATCCCATGTCTGACGAACCCTGGAACCTCCCGATCATCGACCGCCTGCCCGTGCGCATCAAGCGCGGGCTGGGCAGCGCAGATGCAGACATGCGCCTTTTCACCATGCATCGCGCCGAGCGCCTGCTTACGGACGCGGAATACGGCTCAATCGTGCATGAAGCGCTCGAAGCTTTCGCCCGCACCGACCCGGATGAGCGGGTACGGGAGCGGGCGGCTGAAATCCTGCGGAATGCTCCCGCTCCATAACCCCTGAAACCGGGGATTGACACCCCCCCGGGCGGCCTTACCATTAAGGTAGAGTCACGATTATCTGCCAGTCTGTACAAGTGGTCACCTGGCAGAAAGGTGGACTGCATGGCCGCTTCTCCGGAAGGATTGACGCTGACCCCGGAAACCTACCATTCAAACGTCTGCCGCTCACCACACTCCCCGGCTATGCGGAATACACACAGCGGGTGCACTTCCGCCTGTTTCCCGGTCTGTGGTGATCTGCAAAACAAGCACAAAAGGCGGAAATTATGTCTGAACAACAAAGTGCAGGGATGAGCAGTGAGACGCGCAGAGGCGTAATCCGCTGGGCTGTGCGCGAGGTGATGGGGTCGGTGATGGCTGGTGTCCTGCTGTTCTGGCCAGCAGGAACGCTGCGCTGGGTCTGGGGCTGGGTGCTGATCGCGGTATATCTCGCATGGAGCATCACCAACGCCATCCTGTTCATCCCCACCAACCCGGAGCTACTCGCTGAGCGCGGCGCACGGCGCAAAGATGCCAAGCGGTGGGACACAGTTCTGATGTCAGTCGTCGGTGTGCTGACACTGGTCAAATACATCGTCGCCGGGCTGGATTTCCGCAACGGCTGGACAGGCGAACCGGGCATCGCGGTTCATATAATCGCGCTGGGAGTCGGGCTGGCCGGGTATGCGCTTGTCACATGGGCAATGGCCAGTAACGCTTATTTCTCGACAATCGTGCGCATCCAGAGCGAGCGCGGGCACAGCGTCGCCAGCGCCGGGCCGTATCGCATTGTGCGCCACCCCGCCTACATTGGGACGATCCTGTTTGAACTGGCGACACCTCTGCTGCTGGGCTCGTTCTGGGCGCTGATTCCGGGTGCGCTCTCAGCCGTAATATTCGTTGTGCGCACCGCGCTCGAAGACCGCACCCTGATTACGGAACTCCCCGGTTATCGTGAGTTCACCAGACAGACACGCTACCGCCTGATTCCTGGCATCTGGTAGAGAGGAAGGCCCCCTTGTCCGCACCGATGGCTCCTGACCTGCTCCGCGGCGTGATCCGCTGGTGTACGGCTCTTGCCATACAGGAAGTGGCTATCGCCGCCGTGATATGCCTGACGTCGGGCCGGTTCGACTGGCTGTGGGGCTGGGCGCTGCTGGCCGTAGTGGTGGCGTTCGACATCAGCCGCGCACTGGTACTGATCCCGCGCCATCCCGACCTGCTCAACGAGCGCGGTAAGGTGCTCCCAGGCAGCAAGAAGTGGGATCGCTGGATGTACATGCTGGGCATCAGCCTGCTGCCATTCGCCGCGCTGATCCTGAGCGGGCTCGATGAGCGGTTCGGCTGGCGACCAGCCATGCCGCTTGCCGGAAACCTGGCGGGACTGGCGGTATCAGCCGCCGGGTATGCGCTGGCCCTGTGGGCGATGGCGGCCAACCGCTTCTTCTCGACAATTGTGCGCATCCAGACCGATCGCGGGCACACCGTGGTGACCGGGGGCCCATACCGCTTCGTGCGCCACCCTGGCTATGTGGGCGTCATCCTGACCACCGTGGCGATGCCGGTTTCACTTGGCTCGTGGTGGGCGGTGATCCCGGCCCTGCTGGCCGTGTTCTTTCTGGTGCTGCGGACGGCACTCGAAGACCGCACCCTGATCGCCGAGCTACCCGGCTACGGCGACTATATCCGACAAACCAGATACCGGCTGATACCCGGCATCTGGTAGCCTGCCCACTTACAGGATTGAACCAATGACAGCAAATGCTTCAGACTCACCCTCTGCTGATATGCGCGCCGGGCTGATCCGCTGGGCGGTACGCGGTTTCAGCTATAAGGCCTTCGTCGCCCTGATCCTGTGCCTGGCAGTGGGCCGCCTCGACTGGGCCTGGGGCTGGGCTTACGTCGCGGTGTTCCTCGGCTACGACATCGCCTGCGCAATCCTCTTCATGCCGCGTAATCCCGGCCTGCTGCTTGAACGCAGCGGCGGACAGGCCGGGATGAAGCGCTGGGATTTATGGCTTGTGGCGGTATCGGTCGGCCTGCTGCCCATGCTGGTCTGGGTCGTCGCCGGGCTGGATGAGCGTCTCGGCTGGGGGCCAGAGGTTCCGCTATGGGGCCACCTGGTTGCACTGGCACTCACGATCCTTGGCTACGGCATCGTAGTCTGGGCGATGGCGGCTAACGCCTTCTTCTCGACCATTGTCCGCATCCAGACCGAGCGCGGGCACACCGTCGCCACAGGTGGGCCGTACCGCTTCGTCCGGCATCCCGGCTACGTCGGCACGATCCTCTTTACCGGGGCGATGCCCTTCCTGCTCGGATCATGGTGGGCGCTGATCCCGGCCGTCCCGGCAATCGCCTTGCTCATCGTCCGCACCCGGCTGGAGGATGACACCCTGCGCGCCGAACTCAACGGGTATGAGGCCTACACCCGACAGACGCACTACAGGCTCCTGCCGGGCGTCTGGTAGAGACAAACGGAGGCGAAATATGGCTACAGAGCAGGTACCAGAACAGGCCAGCAAAGGGCGGGCTATGGCCCGGCGTATGTTCCAGGTACTGGGTAACCTGGCGCTCATCGGCATTCTGCTGTTCGTGGCGGCGGGGCAGCCTGCCTGGCTGTGGGCGTGGGTGTACCTGGGCGCAGGATTGGCACTGCTCGTGCTGAACGCGATCATACTCCTGCCTCGTCATGGCGACCTCGTCTCTGAGCGCGGCGAGATCCGCGAAGGCACCAAAGGATGGGACAGAGCGATGATTCCTGTCCTGCTGCTGACTGGGTTGAGCATGTACGTCGTCGCCGGGTTGGACGAGCGATTCGGCTGGTCGCCTGATCTGCCACTGTGGCTGCATCTGCTGGCGTTGGTAGTGATGGTGATGGCGCAGCTTGGCTTCGTCTGGGCGATGTCGGTCAACCGCTTCTTCGCCAAGACAGTGCGTATCCAGGCCGAGCGCGGGCATACGGTCGTCAGCAGCGGCCCGTACCGCTTCGTGCGCCACCCCGGTTACCTGTGCAACCTGGTCACCTTCCCGATGGCGATGCTGCTGCTAGGCAGCCTGTGGGGGCTGATCGCGGCAGCAGCCAGCGCGGCGGCGTTCATCATCCGCACCGCACTGGAAGACCGCACCCTGCAGCAGGAACTGCCCGGCTACCGTGACTACGCGCAACGGGTGCGCTACCGCCTGTTTCCTGGCATATGGTGAGTAAAGCGGAGGCGATCAGGCGTTGATGATCGCATCGGCGGCACGCCAGCCGCTGAGGAGCGCTCCATGGACGGTAGCGGGGTAATCCGCGGCAGTCGCCTCCCCGGCGAAGAACACGGTGCCATCGAGCGGCTCAGCCAGAATCGCGTAAACATCTTCAGTCGCGCCCGGCCCCAGGCTGGAATAAGAGCCATAGCTATACAGGTCTGAGCCCCAGCGGGTAATCAGTACCCCGGTCGGTTCCGGAATACCATCGCCGTATATCGCCCGGAGCGTCGCCATCCCCGCGGAGACAATCGTCTCATCGCTCGTTTCCTCGATTGCTGCGCCATAAGCCCCTGCGTTAAAGCCAAGCAGGATCGGCAGTTGTGTATACCGGTAGATATTCAGCCACTCGGCCCACTCACCTTTGCGTTCTGGGATATAGCCGATGAAGTGGCTTTCCTGATCCCAGAACACCGTATCAAAGCGCAGATAGACCTTGTTCAGCACCCCCATGCCCATGCAAGCGATCGCGTCCCCCTTCTGTTCAGGAAGCGGAGGCTCGAAGGTCACTAACTCCCGCTTGAGCACACCAAGCGGCAGAGTGACTACCACGGCGTCCGCCTCAAACTCACCCTGCCCGGAAGTGACGCGAACGCCATCCGCATTGTAAGTGATCCGCGTAACAGCATGCCCGGTACGGATATCGAGACCGTGCGCCAGCAGGTCTACTATCTGGCCGTAACCTCCGGGGAAAATGACGTCATCACCCGCGTAAGCCTCGCCAGGATCGTAGTTCCAGAGCGAGAGATCGGCAGCATCGGCAGCAAACTCGTGCTCAATGGTGGTGTTCAGGGCGTATTCGAACTCACGTGCCTGTTCCGATGTGAGTGACCGGGCTGGCAACACACGCTGGAGGCCTTCAGCCAGCGAAATGTCCTGATCAAGTCCATCGCCAAGGTCTTCTGCTTCGTCGAGAATATCCTCAAACACCGCTTCGATCTGCTCAACTCGTGCCGTACTGAAGGGGCTACCATCGCTGGCGTACAGCGCGTACGAGTCGTAATCCGTCCGGGCAACGTCGATGCCGCTCTGCCGCACGAGGTCCATCAGCGGGTTGCCATCCGTGCCGTGGATCCACGATGCACCGAGGTCAAGCGCTGGGCCAAGCCGTTGGTCGCTCCACACACGCCCGCCGATCCGGTCACGCGCTTCGAGCACGGTAACGGCACATCCGGCAGCGTGCAACTTCTGCGCCGCGCCCAGCCCCGCCACCCCGGCACCTATTACCAGGACACGCATCTTAGTGGCGTTCCCTTGCTCCGATACGAGAGGCGATTGTGGTTCAGATTCGTCTGACCGTGGCTCATCCTCTAAACCACAGGCCACCAGCAGCGAAGCCCCTCCGGCAAGCCCGGCGAGACGCAGGAACTCGCGGCGGAACAACGGATGGACAGGACGGAGAGTCCGTGACGGCATTCGCGGCGATGACATGCCGAGCCTCAGATGATGCTGATCTTCGTCGCCAGCTCGCCCGGCTCGACCCAGCGGTAATCCTCGTCGTAGGTCAGGTAGGGCTGCGACCAGCGGTATACCCATTTGGCCGCGTCCGGGGTGACATTGATGCAGCCGTGGCTGCGAGGCAGGCCGAAGTTGTTGTGCCAGTACGCGCCGTGGATCGCCGCCCCGGTGAAGGAGAAATACGTGCACCAGGGGACACCGTTCACGTCATACGACAGGCCAATACTATCCCCGCCGCGCATCCGGCGTGAAGGGCGCTTACGCTGGACGGTGTAGTCACCATACGGGGTGCTGAAGTCGAACTCCTCACCGGTATCGTTGGTATAGCTTGTGCCAGAGGCGATACGGGTCTCGAAGACCGGGTATTCGTCCTCATAGCAGGTGAGAAGCTGGTTGGGGAGATCGATGGTGATACGCTTGTTCTCAACTTCCGGGGTAATCGGTTCGAATTCCGAGGTTTCCACCTTGCGGATCGTCTTGGCGAGCACCCACGCCTGCCGGGTCTCTTCTACGTCGTCGTACAGGCGATACCAGTCATTTCCCTCATCATCGACGGCAGCCTCAATGACACGGTGTACCTGCCCGTAGTAGCAGTTGTTATGCGCGAATTCCCACTTGCGGGCATTCAGTGCCGGGCGCTGGAACTGCCGTGCCAGCGGAACCGTAACCTCCCCCCAGAAGCCCGTCCCGCTTACCTCGTGGGTCGGCTGGAAGGTCTCATGGCAGGGCACCACAAAAGCGGAATGAACGTAGCCATCGGCTGTCTCAAACCAGATATCACTCAGGGTCTTCTGGTTGTAGCGCACACCGTGTACACCACGGTAGATGGGCATGATATAGCCCCAGTAGACGGTACGTACCGAGCCGGTATCAACGCTGGGCCCCTTGAAGATACGGATCCATGCAGCGCCATGTACTCGCCCCAGAATGGGTGGATTCTCGTAACGCTCATTCCACGAGACAAGCGATGGGTCTTCATAGATGCTATCCTGCGCGATAACATCCTGCAGGCGTTCCTCTGCGAAAGCCCACTGTGTTTGCAGAGATAATCCGGCCAGTGTCCCGGCCCCGGCCAGGCGGAGCAGGTCACGACGTGTCAGTTGAATCGACGGCATGGAGTATGCACCTCATCCATTGAGAACCAGCAGCTTATTACCAGTAAAGCAGAAGGGCGGTCAGGACGGCCGCCCGGATCAGCTTAGAAGAGAGTATAACCGGGGCCTGGGGGGTGCTTCAAGACGGCTTACCGGCCTGCGTCCCTGGCGCTTTGGAAGGATGGGGCGCGGCAGTGTCGGGTGATCCGGGCGTTTCGAGAGGCCGGGAGGCTGCCTGTTCGGATGGCTTCGGTACGGTCTTACCGGCAGCGAGGATTTCCCTGACCCGTGTCAGCAGGGTATCCGGGGCAAAGGGCTTCAGGATATAGTCGATTGCGCCTGCTTCCATCCCGGCCTTTACCTCGGATTCCTGCCCCTTTGCGGAGAGGAACACCACCGGGATATGGGCGGTCTGTGGGTTCGCTTTCAGTGCGCGACAGGCCTCATACCCCGTCATCATCGGCATGCGAACATCCAGCAGGATCAGATCAGCACCTGCCGTCGGGGCCGCCTCGACCGCTTCCGCACCGTTCTTCTGAGCGACGACCTCATGGCCACCATAGCGCAGCGTGAACACGAGCAGGTCACGAATATCGGGTTCATCTTCCGCGAGCAGTATCTTTGCCATTAAAACCTTCTTGCCGATGTTATCCCAGCCACTACCCCATACAGGCCGTATCCTACACCACGAGCAGTGATCCGCAAAACAGGCACGGTTGGCTGTCAGGGAGTCTCATCCGGGCTACCCGCCCGGAACTGGTAAGGCAGCCATACGCTGAAGGTGCTGCCCACCCCGGCCTCACTCTCAAACCAGATACGGCCATTGTGCATATTGACGAAGTGGCGCGTAATCGCCAGGCCCAGGCCCGTCCCGGCGACGGCCATCACCATCGGGTTCTCGACACCACGGAAGAAACGCTCGAAGATACGTGCCTTGTGCTCTTCCGGGGTGCCTATACCGGTATCTACCACATCCACCTGCACCCCATCCGCCTGGGGGATGACATTGATCGTGACCATCCCACCGGTGGGCGTGTACTGGTAGGAGTTGAGCGCCAGGTTGCCGATAATCTCGACGATACGGTTGTAATCAGCCTCGATCGGCGGCGTGTCCTCCGGCACGTTGGTAATCAGCGTCATCTCTTTGCCGTCCGTCCGCATCCGCGTCTCCATTGAGAGGCGGATGTCGTCGATGACCTCGCTGAACCGGATCGGCTGGATATCCAGCCGGATACCCTGTTGCTCGATACTGGAGATCGTGAGCAGGTCGTTGACCAGCGCAGTCAGGCGGTCAGCGTTGTTCTTGATCACCTCCAGGAAGCGCCGCTGATCGGGGTTGATGCCACCGGCGGCCTCCAGCAGCAGCAGGTCGGCATACCCCTTGATGCTGGTCATCGGCGTCCGCAGTTCATGCGAGACGTTCGCCACGAAGTCACTCTTGGCCTTGTCCGCCGCT
>JADZAD010000123.1 GCA_020852775.1 Anaerolineae bacterium | reverse complement strand
GCTCGTCGATGCACCGCCCTGGCTGCGGGTGGTGCAGGAAGCTGTGCGGCTGGAAGACTACCGCACCGTCATCCCGGATTTCTTCGCGGTTGAACTCCAGCCGCATGTGATCATCTTCCCGCTGCTGGAGGATGGCCGTGTGCCCCTGGTGGAGCACTACCGCCACGCCCTCAGGCGGGTGGTGCGCGAATTGCCCGCGGGCGGCATCGCGCCGGGGGAAGACCCGCTCGAGTGCGCCCGCCGTGAACTGCTCGAAGAAACCGGCATCGAGGTGAAGACGTGGGTGCCGCTTGGCGCCTTCTGCCTCGACCCGAATAAGGGCTGCGGTGAAGCGCATGTCTACCTGGCACTCGATGGCAGGCAGATCACTGCGCCTGACCCCGGCGATCTGGCCTTGCAGGTGTTACACTGGTATTCACAGGACGAGGTACGCCACCTCTGGCAGAACGGCGGCTTCGATTCGCTGTCGTCCGTGGCGGCTGCTGGCCTGGCCTTCGCCTGGCTGGACGCGCACCGCCCATCCGCATAGTACTGGTAGATAATCATGGTTCGACTTCCTGCCCTTCTGCGGCAGTTCAGGTACTTCGACTTCGTGCTGCTCGTGGTTATTCTGATCATGATCCTGTTCGGGATCATGATGATCGCCAGCGCGACGAACGGCGTCGCCAGCCTCGCTGACCGTGTGCGCAGCCAGATCATCTTCAGCTTCGTTGGCGTCGCCGTGGTCTTTATCGTCGCGGCGATCGACTACCGCCTGCTGACCGCGACCTATATCTGGATCTACGGTGTTCTGGTGCTCTTTCTCGCCGTCGGCGCGATTCTGGGTGTCGAAGGCGAGGCAGGATCGCAGAGTTGGATCAACCTCGGTGTGGCGGGCTTCCAGCCGTCGGAACTGGCGAAGATCCTGCTGATCGTGGTGCTGGCCAAACAGATGGCGAATAACACGCACAAAATGAATAAGCTGACCACGGTGCTGGTCTCGCTCGGCTGGATCGGCATCCCGGCGTTCTTCATCTTCATCCAGCCAGACCTGGGCATCACGCTGCTGATCCTGTTCACCTGGTTCATCATGATCTGGGGCGCCGGGCTGCGCTGGCAGCATCTGCTGCTGTTCGTGGTCGTTGCCCTGATTGCCCTCCCCGTCGTCTGGGGGCAGATGGAGCCGTATCAGCAGTCCCGTATTATCGTGTTCATCAACCCGGATGCCGACCGGGACGCCTTCTTTAACATCGGGCAGGCGCTTACGGCGATCGGCAATGGCGGCCTGCTGGGGCGCGGCTACATGCAAGGCTCGCAGAGCCAGCTTCGCTTCCTGCGGGTGCGCCACACGGACTTCATCTTCGCGGTCATCGCCGAGGAGTTCGGCTTCGTCGGCGCGATCTTCGTGCTGGTGATGATGCTGATCGTCCTGCTGCGCATCCTGCGCGCCGCGCACCTCGCTCAGGACATGGCGGGCAGCCTGATCTGTTACGGCGTCGGCGCGATTCTCTTTTTCCAGACGCTGGTGTCCATCGGCATGAATATCCAGCTCATGCCCGTCACCGGCCTTACCCTGCCGTTCATCAGTTCGGGCGGCAGCTCGCTCGTCACGCTGCTGCTCGGCATCGGTCTTGTCCAGAGCGTGCTGCTGCGCCAGAACCCGCGTGATATCGCCTGAGGAGGCTCCCTTGTCCGCATCACCTGAGCGGCCCGTCCGGGTACGCTTCGCCCCCAGCCCGACCGGTTACCTGCACATCGGCGGAGCACGTACCGCCCTGTTCAACTGGCTCTTCGCCCGCAAACACGGCGGCACGTTCATCCTGCGCGTGGAGGATACCGACCAGAAACGCTATGTGCCGGATTCCGAGCAGGACATCAAGGACAACCTGCGTTGGCTGGGCCTGACCTGGGACGAAGGCCCGGACGTGGGCGGCGCGCACGGCCCGTACCACCAGTCACAGCGCAGCGATCTGTACCGCCAGTGGGCGGACTGGCTGGTCGAGCATGGCTACGCCTACCGCTGCAACTGCACCGCAGAGCGCCTCGAAGACCTGCGGAAGCAGCAGGAGGCCAGCAAGCAGACGCCCGGCTACGACCGCCACTGCCGCGACCTGCACCTCGGCGCGGAGATCGGCGAACACGTCGTGCGCTTCCAAATGCCGCTCGACGGCGAGACCACGATCAACGACCTGATCCGCGGGCCGATCAGCTTCCGCAACGCCGACCTGCAGGACCTGGTGCTGCTCAAGTCGGACGGCCTGCCGACCTACCACCTCGCCAACGTCGTCGATGATCACTTCATGGAGATCAGCCACATCCTGCGCGCCGACGAGTGGATCGCCACTGCGCCGCTGCACGCGCAGTTGTACGCGGCCTTCGGCTGGGAGATGCCGCAGATCGCCCACCTGCCCGTAATCCTCAGCCCGAGCGGCAAGGGCAAGCTCAGCAAGCGCGACCAGGCCTTTCAGGACGGCACGATGAAGGTGCTGGTGCAGGTGCGTGAATACCGCCGCGCCGGCTACCTGCCGGAAGCGGTGGTGAACTGGCTGACGAACATCGGCTGGGCCTTCGGCGACGACCGCGAGATCTTCCCCGTCGCGGAATCGATCCCGCGCTTCGACCTCGCCAACGTCAACCCGGCGGGGGGTAAGCTGCCGTTCGAGAAGCTCGAATGGCTGAATGGCCAGTACATGCAGATGCTCTCCGTGGAAGACCTCGCGGCGCGGGTGCGCCCGTTCTTCGAGCAGGCGGGGCTGGCGGTGGACGATGACCGGCTGCGCCGCCTCGTGCCGCTGATCCGCGAGCGCATCAAGACGCTGCCGGACGCGGTCGAGATGGCGGGCTTTGTCTTCCTGGAGACGGTCACGCTGGAGGACCCGAAGCAGCTTGTGCAGAAGGGCATGGACGCTGCCGGGACGGTCGCGGCGCTGCGGGCCGCACATGAAACGCTGGCGGGGCTGGCGGCGTTCAGCGCCGCTGCGCAGGAGCCGCCCATGCGCCAGCTTTGTGAGGCGCTCGGCCTGAAGCCGGGCCAGCTATTCGGCGCGGTGCGGGTCGCGGTGACCGCGCAGCAGGTCTCGCCGCCGCTGTTCGAGACGATGGAGATCATCGGGCAGGCCACCTGCCTTACCCGTATCCGCGCCGCGGCTGACCGGCTGGAGCAGCTATACGGGTGACGGGCTGTCCGCGGCGAGCACCCCGTTATCTGGTACGGATCGGGCTTTGCGTCAGTTGTGAGAAGGGCAAGCTAACCAGGCGAGTTTAGTCACCCGGATAGCCCTCCCACGCGCGGAAAGAAGTTCTACAGTCACTATCCGACACCCCAAAGACAAGACTGAGATTTCGACATGCGTCAACCATACTCTCGCTCTGCTGATAATAGGATACGAACGAAACAAGCGATTCTGGCCTGATCCGCACCTGCAGGTACTCTCCCGATCGGTTCAACTTTCCCCGTACTATCACCGCGATGCCGCGCTCTGGCCAGTAGAGAGTCCGGGCGTGATTCCGGTAATAACGGAGATCGAAGGAGTCGACGTATGCCTCTGGCTCCCCGAGCACGGCTATCAGTTCCTGGATCTCCAGGCGATACTCAACCTCGTAATAAATGGTTGCCACGGTGCCTTGATAGAAGTCGATGGCGCCTCCTCCATAGCCGGGTGTCTGACTGCTTGTCCACCACACCTCGTTCCCCTCCTCGGTCACCTCACTAACCAGTGGGTTCTGAAGCAGAGCCGCCAGAGCATCTATTCGCGAATCCCCGATCTCGATGCCCTGCCAGCACGGCGGGGCACAGGGTTCGTTGGTGATCAGGCCACTATCAACGAGACTGCGATCCACATACGTGGGTTCGTTAGCACGGCAGGCACTGACACTGAGAAGCACACTCACTGCAATGGCCTGGAGCATGAACCGGGAAACGACTCTGCGGAATGGACTGTATGACCTGACGCTCTCCATGATCGTTGTCCTTGCTGTCCGGGCCTATCCCGGCAGGATCAGATCGTCCATGATGCTGAGCAGATACAGGCTGGCATCGCCCGTGTAGAGGAAGATCAGCACGACCTGTTCGCGCGGGTCGTAGCTGTCGAGCGCGTGGGCGACCGCCGCGCCGATCGCGCTGCCGTCGCGCTTCAGCAGGCCGTGCCCGGCCATGCTCTCGACGGTCAGGTACAGGAACTTCGCGACGGCGGCGTTGAGCGCGCTTTCCTGCACCAGCACCGCGCCCCTGCTCGCAGTCCGGCTGAACTGCCCGGGGCCGAAGCGCGCGATCTCCAGCCGGTGCCGGGCGATGAAGGCGTTCTCCACCTCAATCCGCGTCTGCTTCGTCTCGCTCATCCGCTCCACCTTCACCGTTGATCTTACGCAGCAGCCGGTTGCGCCGGTGTTCCAGCCGCCGCAGGGCCTCGTAACGGTCAATCGGGTTGCGCCAGCCCTGCGCCGTCCGGATGCCCTGCTCCGCCCAGGCCAGGGCGCGCCGCAGATCGATCTCGTGCCATTCGTAGTGCTTCGCCAGTTCCTCGTGCCCGGTTACGTCCAGCCGCAGGTCGGCGAGGTCTTCCCAGAGCGGCAGCGCCTCGGCCCGGCGCTCCGCCTGCTTGAGGTACTGTGCCAGCCCGAGGAGCGCGTCGTAGCGGGTTTCGGCGTCCGGGGCCTCATCCAGCGCCTGACGGTAGCTGTGCTCGCTCTCTGCCCGGAGGCCGCGGCTGCCGTACCAGCGCGCCATGCTGATCCGGTCGTGGATCGGCAGCGGCTGGCGTGCGGCGCGGGCGAAGATCTGCGCGATCGTCGCCCCCAGCGTGACCATCGAGAGCAGGTCAAGGCGGTTGTGATACAGCACCCGGGCCATGTCACGCGCATCGCGGGTACGCAGGTACTGCTGGTACAGGTACGGGATCAACGAACCGGGAACGTCCTGCTCGGTGCGCTGGATGTTGAGGATGTCACCTTCGAGCGCGCCGAGCGCGCACGAGGGCAGGCGGCGCTTCCACAGGCGGCGCGCGGGCGGCAGCAGGTCGAGGTTGGGGATCACGCCGAGCGCGGTACGCCGCCGGTTGAGCAGGTAGCGATCGGTGAGCAGCGGCACGTCGAAGGTACGCCCGTTGAACGTCACCAGCGCCTCGTGCTGACGGATCAGGTCGTGCAGCAGTTCGAGCAT